>JBEBSM010000067.1:0-12899 GCA_040394315.1 Lujinxingia vulgaris | reverse complement strand
TACTTTCCGCCGTCTATTCGTCGCGCTTTAGCAAATCCGGCCGCCGCTCACGCGTACGCTGCTCCGACTGCTCTTCACGCCAGTCCGCAATCGCCTTGTGATTTCCACTCAACAAAACATCTGGAACCGAACGCCCGCGAAATTGGCGAGGACGCGTATAATGGGGATACTCAAGCCGTGGCCGTGAAAAGCTCTCGTCGATAATCGAAACTTCGTTGCCAAGCACACCCGGCAACAAACGCGTCACCGCATCCAACACAATCAACGCCGCAGGTTCGCCGCCGGTCAGGATATAATCGCCAACCGAGATTTCCCGATCGATCCAGCCCTCACGCACACGCTCATCCACGCCCTCATATCGTCCGCACACAAGAATCAACCCCGGTGCAGCCGCCAATTCTTGCGCGATCGCCTGGCTAAATGGCTCACCCACCGGCGTCATCAAAATGCGCACGGCTTCCGGCTGACGCTCACGCGCAAACTCCAACGCAGCAACCAGCGGCTCGGGCTTCATCACCATGCCAGCGCCGCCCCCGAAAGGAACGTCATCAGCCGTTTTGTGTTTATCCGTCGCAAACGATCGAATATCGACCGTTTCCACCGCAAAAAGCTCTTTTTCGATACCTTTTGCCGTAATACTGGTCGCCAGCGGACTCTGGAAATACTCGCTAAAAAGACTGAGTACCTGAATTGTATACGGAGAACTCAAGATTCGACGTCCTTTTTACGATCACGCTTGTAATTTGATTCAGCAGGCGCCCAGCCTTCCAGCGGCGCAAGCACCACCCGGCGAAGCTCCATGCTGATCTCTTCAATCGTGTCTTCATACATCGGAACGAAGAGTTCTTTGTCGTCGAGCGTACGAACGACCATTACATCTTCCCTGCCCGAATCAAAAAAGCGATCAACCGATCCATATCGATGCAGTTCAGACGTCTTCTCATCACGCAAGAACACATCCAGGCCGATCAGATCAATATGATAAAACTCGCCATCTTCCGGTGGTGGTAATTCATCATAGGCTACCGAAAAATCGCAATTCTTAAAGCGATCAATCGCATCCCGTCCCGACACACCCTTGAAACGCGCGAGTAGGCCTTTATCGACATACCGAACCGTCTCAAGCACGATCGTCTGATCGTCACCGTCTGCAAAATGCACCACGATTGACGCTCCTTCGACCAGTGATTCGGAATCCTGGTTAAATAAAAATAGCCGCACCTCACCGTGAATACCGTGAGGGCGGCCGACCTTTCCAAGCACAACGAGACGATCGTTCGTCATGGCTATCTTTTCCATCGTGAGTTTGTTGAAACGATCAATCGACGATGTCGATCACAACGGTTTTATCCGTAGCAATGGCTGATGCTGCCGAAACCGTTCGCAATGCACGCGCAAGACGTCCACCGCGGCCGATTACTCGACCGCGATGACTTTCTGGCACATGCAATTCGATCCGAATTTGATCATCTAGCAGCTTACCCGCGACATCGAATTTGACATCCCCGCCAAGCAGGGAGCCAGCCAAATAACGAATGAGCTCGATGTGTTTGTCCATCGCTTCGGTATCGGTCGATGCCATGGTGTACTCCATAAATGGAATTCGGTTTAATTACAGAAAGTTAGTGCGAAAAGGCCTGTAAATCAGGCTTCCTCGCCGCCTTCTGCTTCAGGAGCTGCTGATTCTTCAACAACTTCTGCAACCGGTTCAGCGACTTTAGCAGGAGTTTCATCTGCTTTTTTCGCAGCAGCAGTTGCTTCGGCACGACGTGCTTCAATGTCCTGCTTTTTCGCCTCACGCTTTTCTTTGCGCGCGGTTTCTTCTGCACCGGTTTTGCTCAGATCGATAACGTGTGGCTCATCCATTTTGCGGATCAACACTGCAACCGTATCGGAAGGCTGTGCGCCAACGCCGATCCAGTAGTTAATGCGGTCACCGTTAAGACGAACAGCTGGCGGCTCGACCATCGGGTCGTAGGTGCCAAGAAGCTCGATGAATTTTCCGTCACGTGCATTGCGCTGATCGGTGGCAACAACACGATAAAAAGGACGTTTTTTCGCGCCATGGCGCTGCAATCTTATTCGTACACTCATTCTTAAACCTATTCTGGGCTTTTATTCTTTAAGCATCGCTATCACTAAGCCCGCTTCGAGAACGAAAACGGGGTGGCACGAAGGTGCGGACACTAAGATCCGCAACCCCTTTATGTCAAGCTCGATTCTTATTGCTCAAGCACCGATTTAAGCGCATCGGCCAACTCGCCGGATTCATGCATTTCCATGAGGATGTCCGAACCGCCCAAAAATTCGCCGTGTACATACACCTGCGGAATGGTCGGCCATTTCGAATAGACCTTGATTGCCTCACGCTTTTCCTGGTCAGCAAGGATGTTTACCGCATAAAACGGGACATCATAGCTCTGCAAAATCGCGGTCGCACGTGCCGAAAAACCGCACATTGGCGAATCCGGCATTCCCTTCATGTACAACACAATTGCGTTATCGCCAACTTCCTTTGCGATTTCACTCATAATATCGCCGCCTTCCGCACGACTCAATGCTGCCACGCCCTCCGGAGAGCTTGCCATTGGAAGCGAAAATCCTTTTTTCTCGTCACTCATATTATTTCCTCAGTTGTTCTGGCGAACTGTAAACGCCAATAAAATTAGTGCCTATCTGCCCTGGTATTCTTGCAAAAACAAAAACCCGTCGACCTTTCGTCTCATTCCAGATTATTTGTTGAATAAACTTCTTACTGCGCTTGCTCCCACTGCACAGGTGTATACAACTGCAGTGTCAGTGCGTGAATTGGCCCTTTGAGCTCCTCTTCAAGCACTTCATAAACCAGACGATGGCGCTTGATCCGCATCAAACCCTCAAATGCCTCCGACACGATCACCACTTCATAGTGGTCTTTGGTGCCGGTCAGATCGTGTACTTCAATTATTGCATCGCTGAACGCAGCTTTGAGCTTACTTACAATTTCCGATGGTTCGATCATGTTTTTCTCCAGAATCTATATTTCGGTTGAAGCCTCTCTATACCGCCGGACTCATAGCGGAGAGTTCGAACTTGGGCAATGCCTTTCGATCATTACGCTATTCCAAAATCAATGTTCTGCCGGGGAATAATGAATCGTCATTCACTCTTGACCCTCTGGCGAACAATTCACTATAAAGCACGGCGTGATCGTAGCGTATTACTTTCCGCCAACTTCAATCAGATTAAGGGAGTTTCATGGCCATCAAAAGCATTCGTAGCGCAGCAGTTATCGGTTCGGGCGTTATGGGTAGCGGCATTGCCGCCCATCTTGCCAACGCCGGCATTCCGGTTTACCTGCTCGATATCGTCCCATTCAATCCTGGTCCCAAAGACAATGTCGAAGATCCGGCTTTCCGCAATCGCATCGCGACGGCAAACAAGGAAGCCATGAAAAAGACCAATCCGTCCCCGATCTTCTCGGCACGCGCATTGGATCTGATCACGGTCGGAAACACCACGGATCACCTTGGATATCTCGCCAACGTCGACCTGATCGTCGAAGTTGTGCCGGAAAACATGAAGATCAAACAGGATACCTTCACAAAAATCGAAGCCAACGCCAATCCAAATGCGATCATTGCCTCGAACACCTCCGGTCTCTCGATCGAAGGTATGCTCGAAGGTCGCAGTGCAAACTTCCGCAAAAACTTCATCGTAACGCACTTTTTCAATCCCGTGCGCTACATGAAGCTCCTCGAACTTGTCGAAGGGAAAGACACCGATCCCGAAGTAACCAAAACCATCGCCAAATTCGGCAGCGAAGTCCTCGGTAAAGGCATCGTCTTCGGTAAAGACACCACCAACTTCATCGCAAACCGCATCGGTGTTCACGGCATGATGACCATCATGCACGCGATGGACAAATTCGAAATGACTCCGGAAGGCGTCGACCTCGTATTCGGAAAGGCCATGGGCCGTCCCGGATCGGCTGTTTTCCGCACCGCAGATCTCGTCGGCCTGGATACCTTTACCCACGTCGCCAAAAACTGCTACGACACGCTTCTCGAAGACGAAGAGCGCGAAATCTTCAACGTTCCTTCCTTCATGGCAGACCTTGTCGCAAAAGGCTGGACCGGCCAGAAAGCAGGCCAGGGTTTCTACAAGAAAACCCGCGAAGGCATCCAGACACTCGATCTCGACACACTTGAGTACCGCCCGCAGGTCAAACCCAAATTCGACAGCATCGGAAAAGCCAAAGGCAGCCCCGCTCAACGCATCCACAAGGTTGTTGTTGAAGGAACCGACCAGGCCGCAGCATTTGCGCGCGAAGTTACCCTGCGCTCACTCGCTTACACGGCACGTCGTCTCGGCGAAATCTCCGATGATATCCTCAACATCGACCGCGGTCTCCGCTGGGGATTCAACTGGGACCTTGGCCCCTTCCAGACATGGGACGCGCTCGGCGTGAAATGGGCTTATGACGCCATGAAAGAAGCCGGCATCGCCGTTCCTGCATGGATCGACACGATGGTCGCAAACGGCGTTGAAACCTTCTACAAATGGGAAGGCGCCACCGAATACTACTACGACCCGACCGCAAAGGGTTACAAAGCGATCGAGACCACCGCACGCGAAGTAAACGTCGATTTCCTCAAGAAATCCGACAAAAAGGTCTTCGGAAACTCAAGCGCATCGCTCCACGACATGGGCGACGGCGTTGCACTGCTCGAATTCCACACCAAAATGAACGCGATCGATCCAGATGTTATCGAAATGATGGAAAGATCGATCGACGAAGTCGAAGCCAACTGGGAAGGCCTGGTTATCGGAAACGACTCCTCCAACTTCTCTGCCGGCGCAAACCTTCTGCTCATGCTCATGAACGCGCAGGCCGGAAACTGGGGCGACGTCGAGAAAATGATCAGCACATTCCAAAACGCTAACCAGCGCATGCGCTACAGTTGGAAACCCGTCGTTTCTGCACCTGCCGGACTTACGCTCGGCGGCGGCGCCGAAGTTGCCGAGGGCGCCAAAGCCATCCAGACAACCGGCGCGGTGTACATGGGCCTGGGCCAAGTCGGGGTCGGGCTTATCCCCGGCGGTGGCGGAAACCTCCAGCTTATGCGCAACGTATTCGGCCCGTATGCCGCTGACAAAGACTTCGACCCCTTCCAATTCGTTAAAAAAGTATTCATGGCAATCGGCATGGGTGCTGTCGCAAAAAGCGCAGAAGAAGCCCGCGAACTCGGCCTCCTCACGCAAACCGACCGCGTCACCATGAACCGCGATTATCTGCACCATGACGCGAAACAAGCAGTACTTGGACTGGCAAACAGTGGATTCCGTCCGCCACTCGAAACCAAATTCAGTCTCCCCGGCCCAGACGGCGCTGCAACCATCGATATGATGCTCTACAGCATGGAAGCCAACGGCCAGATTTCTGCTCACGACCGCTTGATCGGCAAAACACTTGCCAGCGTCCTGTGCGGTGGTCAAACCTCGCCGGGTGCACTCGTCGACGAACAAACCCTGCTTGATCTGGAACGCGAAGCCTTCTTGAAACTGTGCGGCGAACCAAAAACGCAAGAACGCATGCAGTACATGCTCATGAATAATAAGCCGCTTCGCAACTAATCTGGACGTATAAAAACGATCCCGCGCGGCCACCGCAAGCATTCAGTCTATGCTGTGGCCGCATTCTCAACGGAGAACATATACATGACTACGCTTCGAGACGTTGTAATTGCTTCCTACGTGCGCACGCCATTTACCCGTGCAAACCGCGGTCTTCTCAAAGATACACGCCCCGACACCCTGGCTGCACTCACCATCAAGGCCGCTGTCGCACAGGTTCCAGGTCTTAATCCGGCCGAAATCGAGGACGTCGCCATTGGCTGCGCGATGCCAGAAGCCGAACAGGGCATGAATGTGGCCCGCGCAGCTTCCATGATCGCTGGCCTCCCCGACACCGTCCCCGGCCTGACCGTCAACCGCTTTTGCTCCTCGGGCGTTCAAACCATCTCCCAGATGGCCGAACGCATCATGATCGGCGCCATCGACATCGCCGTCGCCGGCGGCACCGAATCGATGAGCATGATCCCCATGGGTGGAAATAAAATTTCCGCAAACCCTGAAGCCATGGAAGCCATCCCCGAGCTCTACTGTCCGATGGGAACCACGGCCGAAAACGTCGCGCGAGAATTTGAAGTTTCCCGTGAAGACCAGGATGCGTTCGCACTTTCCAGCCATCAGAAAGCATCCGCAGCGCAAGCCCGCGGATTCTTCGCCGGCGAGATCCTCAACATCGAAACCACGATCGTTGATCAGAAAGGAAATCGTACTCCGATCACCGTCAGCGAAGACGACGGCCCCCGTGCCGACTCCTCACTCGAAGTTCTTGGAAAACTTCGTCCGGTCTTCAACCCAAAAGGCAGCGTCACCGCCGCCAACGCGTCACCGCTCACCGACGGCGCCGCTGCTATGGTTCTTATGACCGCCGACAAGGCCAAAGAACTCGGCATCGAACCACTCGGTTACTACCGCGCGTTTCAGGTCGCGGGCGTTCGCCCCGACATCATGGGAATCGGCCCGGTTCCGGCAATCCGCAAATTGCTCGAAAAAGCCGGCCTGACCATCGATGACATCGATCTCTTCGAGATCAACGAAGCCTTCGCAAGCCAGTCACTCTACTGCGCACGCGAACTCGGCATCGACCCGGCAAAACTCAACGTCAACGGCGGCGCTATCGCCCTTGGTCACCCACTTGGCGTCAGCGGCACGCGCCTTGCTGGAACGCTGCTTCGCGAACTCAAAGCGCGCGGCGGACGTTACGGCGTCGTCAGCATGTGCATCGGCGGCGGTATGGGCGCAGCAGCCCTGTTCGAAAACGTTAAATAATTAATTTAATTAATTTAATTAACGCTTTACCGCACTCCATTTAAAAACCCCGGTCAGGATAATTTCCTGACCGGGGTTTTTATTTTCTAATCAAACACAATCTACCGTGAACCCAACATCGAGCCCGAAGACTCTTCACTTCGATCCGTGGCCGGCGGCGGCGTAATCGACAGCGCATCGATTTCAGCCCGAAGCTCCGGACTCACCTGAATATCCGCTGCCGCCAATGATGCCTCGAGCTGCGTCACATTCCTCGCTCCAATAAGAGGAGCCGTTACCGCCGGATGCGAACCAACCCACGCAATCGCCAACGCCACAGGATCGTATCCACGTTCACGCGCAAAATTCGTAAACCGTCGTGCAACATCTCCATAACCCGCATCACCAAAACGAGTCTTGTACATCTCGTTATCCACCAGACGCCCTTCCGTCGGCGCATTATCAACATATTTCCCCGTCAAAAGACCGGCCGCAAGCGGACTATAGGGAAAAACGCCCAGATTCTCCGCCTGCGCCATCGGCAACAGCTCAACTTCTGCCTGACGTTTGACCAGATTATACATCGGCTGAATACACGCAAACGGCACCAACCCACGCGCTTCACTCTTTCCAAGCGCGCGCGCAATCTGCCAGGCTGCAAAATTACTCACCGCCGGATACAAAACCTTCCCAGAACGCACCAGATCGTCAAGAACTCTCAACGTATCATCGATCGCCGTAAACTCATCAAAACGGTGCAAATAGAACACGTCAATCCGGTCCGTATTCAACCGTTTCAGACTCGCTTCGACCGCATTCATCAAATGATATCGCGACAAACCACGTGCGTTCGTGTCCTCACCCGTCGGAAAATAGGCTTTCGTCGTAATGACCACTTCGTTACGACACGAAGCAATCAACTTTCCTAAAATCTCCTCTGAGCGCCCATCCGCATACATGTCCGCACAGTCAAACATGTTGACGCCGGCCTCGCGCGCACGATTGAACATTCGCCCCGACATTTCTTCATCAGCCGTCGTCCCAAACGTCATCGTTCCCAGACAAAGCTGCGAAACTCGCACACCGGTCGAACCCATAAATCGATAGTCCATTTCTTCTCCCGAAGACAAAATCATTCAAAATTCATTGATAACAAAGCAATATCACCCAAATTAATGCGCGATTCGAATACAAACCTTTCCAAAATGCTCGCCGCGCGCAAGATACTCAAATGCTTCAGGCGCATCATCAAAATCGAACACTCGATCAACCACCGGCCGGCATTCATGCAGCGTAAACGCCCGAATCAATGCCTCAAACATGTCTCGACTGCCGACCAAAATCCCCTGAACCCGAATGTTTTGCATCAAAATCGGCACAATATTAAGCTGCTGCGCTCCACCGGCCAATACACCGATCAAGCTAATCTGCCCTCCGGCTCGCACCGCACGCAAAGACTGCTCCAGTGTGCCCGCGCCACCAAGTTCAACCACATGATCGACACCTTCTCCGCCTGACAACTCTCTTACAACCGTGCCCCATTTCGGCGTCGTCCGATAATTGACTCCGTATGACGCCCCGAGCGCCTTCACCCGCTCAAGCTTTTCATCACTACTCGACGTCACAAACACCTCTGCTCCCAGGATTTTTGCAATCTGGACCGCAAAAATCCCCACCCCACCGGTTCCCAAAACCAGCACTTTGTCACCCGCTCGAGCACCGCCCTCCGTAACCAGCGCATGCCACGCCGTCACGCCAGCGCATACCAGACTCGCTGCTTCCTCATCGCTCAAATACGCAGGCGCATGCACCAATGCATCCTGGTCGACGACCATATATTCTTGCAACGTTCCCGGCAGCGGCCCTCCCAGGGTTGTCTTCAACTTCTGTTGATTCGCGCCACCCTCAAGCCAGCCCTGCGCAAAAATCGGCATCACACGCTCGCCAACTGCCACCCGCGATACGTCTTCTCCTACTTCGACAACCACGCCGACCCCATCCGAGCACGGCACCAACGGCAACGGCTGCCGAGGATTGTAATTTCCCTGCACCATCAAGTAGTCACGATAATTCAAAGAAACCGCCAGCAGACGAATCAAAACTTGCCCCGGCCCAACCGTCTTTGAACCCGATTGCTGTACACAGCGCAAGTTCTCGACTCCAAAACCATTTGTAATTTCCCATCCGCGCATCGTATGACTCCATTTTATTTACATTCAATCACAATACTTTCATGCCGCTGCATTGCCTGACCAGACCTGTATGTATACAATGTCCGTGAATATTTGTGTGTTAGATCCACTTTTTTTAACTATCTGGGTATAACCGATGAAATCGACACCATGGAAGACCACTCTACTTGTAGGCACAAAAGTCACCGCCTGCGCCGCAAGTATCGCTGCTATCGCATGGGCGGTTGGTGTATTTAACCTCGACGGCGAGGTTTCAAAATCACACGCCGATATTTCATGGTTTTCGGGCGCGCCCCGCTCCAATACCGCAAAGTTTGGCGAAGCGCTGGAACGACTCGGACACGACGCCCCCCAGACCTTCGACCTCAATGGCAACACCACGCACTTCTCCGTGAACTACAGCGATCGCGAACCGATCGAGATTATGCGTGAATACCAAAATGAGTTTACCAATCAGGGACTCAACAAGCGCCCATTCTATACGAATAAACAGTCCGAGGAGATGACCATTGCGTCGCTAACCGGAGGCATTGTTCCGATATCCATCTCTAAAGACAGCATTGAAATGGGTGGAATGCTCAACAAAACCGGGGCAACCGATCGTGAGGGGCTCAAAAAGCTCTATCGTTCCGAGAAAAACGATCTGCAGATTTTCCGCGGCCACCGCCACATCCAGATTGAACGCGCACCCAACGCTCGATTTTCGACGATTACCGCTACCTGGAGCGACGATAACTTTGACTACGCAAAAATGCTCCCGGGCAACGATCGTGTCGGACAAAGCGTCGATGCCGATGTCCCCGCATGCCCCGGTTGCACACGCATCAACAGTTTTACCGACCTGAATCCCGACAACAAATTTACGAACAGCATTTACATGGGTTCTCGCAGCGTCGAAGAAACCCGTAACTTCTATGCGCAGGCGCTGACGACTCGAGGCTGGCAGCAAACGGAAGCAGCTAACAACCTCGAACGCACGCGTGAGCTGGTTGATTTTGGAACCAACGAAGTCACCATGGAACAGTACGCACGCGATAACGAAGTACTTACGTTAACGCTCTATCCAAACCCGAGCGGCGGTGCGACTGTCCATGCAGTGAAAACCGACTAACGATTATTCGCCAACCGGTTTTCTAAACTTAAGCGTCATGCGGTCGCTCTCGCCGATCGCTTCGAACTTTTCGCGATCTGTATCTCCAGCCCGGTAGGATGGAGGCAAGCTCCACACACCGTGCTCATGATCATGCGTGTCTTTCGGATTCGCATTGATATCCGACCGCTCAACCAGCTCAAATCCAGCAGCTTCGGCAAGTTCGATGACATAAGCCTCGGGGACGTAACCCTTCTTTGCACTTTCGATAGGATCTGCGTCGTTATCTGCTCTATGCTGAACGACACCAAAAATCCCGCCTGGCTTCAACACATCGTACACAGCACCCAATGCCTGCTCGGTCAGTCCGGCATTGATCCAGCCATGAACGCTTCGAAAGCTGACGACCATATCTGCCGACTCCGCAGCACCTATCTCAATTTGTTCTGGCGGCGCGAAAATCCCAACATCCACCTTATCAAACACATCCGGATGCGACTCAAAAAGCGCGCTCAACGTCGCCACAAGACGGGCCGTATAATGCTCCGGCGATACCACGACGGCATTTCCAATAACCAATTTGCCTTCATCGCGAACAACCGGCGCTATGATTTCCGTATACCAACCCGTTCCGGGCGATAATTCTACAACCGTCATCGCCGGCTCGAGACCGAAAAATGACAATGTTTCAACCGGATGACGATACTCGTCGCGCGCGCGATTTTCTTCACTCCGGTGGGTTCCTTCTACAGCCATTTCTAAGCTGGCAGAACCCGACGTCGTTTCCGCGGTTGCTTCAGTCTCAGCAACCGTACTTTGTTCAACAGGAGCGTTTTCAGACGTATCCGCCGGCGCCGCTGTGCTGCAACCGGCAGCCAATAGTCCACCTGCAATCAAAAAAGACAATCGATTCACTACATTCACAATGTACTCCTCACTAAGGTTGATCGTTATAACAGGCAGCTCTATCATGAGCCGCAGAACACGAGACTAATTCGCGACAAAACACTCCGTAACGTTCCGAAAGTCGCGCTGCGCAAGCTTACCTTTCCAACCGCAAACGCGCACCCTCGGCGTTACATAATCTAAACGTACTTACAAAAGAGATGCCTATGAACGCCACCGATATTGCACAACAAGTTTTAGACTACTGGTTCGGAGATTTGAACGAAGATCCACAGGCGCAAAAGAAACAACCGCTCTGGTTTAACTCTTCCGAAAAAACTGATGACGAAATTCGTGAAATGTTTGGCGAAAACGTCGCGCGTGCTCACGAGGGCGACTACCAGGAGTTACGCAAATCTCCGAGAAACCAACTCGCCCTCATCATATTACTCGATCAGTTTACGCGAAACATTTATCGAGGAACCCCGCAAGCATTTGCCTCCGATCCACGCGCACTTCACTACGCACTCGACCTTATCGCGAGCGGTCAACACAAAAAGCTCAGTCCCATTGAACGCGTCTTCGTATATCTCCCCCTCGAACATACCGAAGACCTCTCAATGCAAGAGCAATGCGCAAAATTGTATGATGAACTACGAAACGACGTCGACGAAGAAAACCGAAGCCTCTTTGATGTATTTTATGACTATGCAATTCGCCACAAAGTCATCATCGAACGCTTTGGAAGATTTCCCCACAGAAACGAAATCCTCGGACGTGAATCCACGCCCGAGGAAATCGAGTTTCTAAAGCAGCCCGGCTCGTCGTTCTAATCGCCGTATCGCTTAGAGCTGACGATCTTCGATGCAAAGTCCATCGGTACAGGTCGTCAGTTCCGGGCAATCCGCCTGCTGTGTACACGCCACACGCTCGCAAAAGCCCGATGCCGTGCAACCAAACATTGGTGTCGGGCAAACGTTATTGACGCATCGTTCAATTCCACAGGTACCACCGCTCAAACACGTCAGACCTGGCGCACAATCCGCTTTTGTCGTGCAAACTGCCTGGCAGGTTCCGAATTTACATTCAGCCATAACGCCGCAGTCATTATCACCACAGCCAGAGCACAATCCGCCTGGCGCGGTACGCGTGCAACTTCGGAATCCGCTGGCCATGATTTCACATTCCAGGGTTTCGGTGCACTGCCCCATCGGCCGGTCCTTATACGGATCGTCATTGTTCACCGGAACATCGGCTTCCTCAGCTGCATCAACCGGGTCACGAACGTCGTCGTCATTCGTCGATGCATCAGAAGTATCCTCTTCGACATCGTGCGCTACGTCGTCCGAAGCATCGGTCGCTGAATCATCCGTATCCGTGGTATCATCGGTATCAGCTTGTTCGATATCCGTTGTTACATCCTTTTGCTCGCTATCGACATCCTTGCCATCAGTCGACGCGTCATAGCTGGCAGTATCCCCACCGCTATGCGCATCTTGCTCAACAGATACATCCGCGCCCTGACTATTGTTCTTCGAAGAACCACTTTCCGATGAGCAACCCGTGCTTGAAACGACGACAAAGATGAAAAGGATCGTCGTCCAAAGACCAAACATTTTATTTACACGCTGCATAACCTGACTCTCTACATTACTGATTAAATTCAAGGGGTTAAACATTATCGATTGCACAACACGCCACAAGGTGTCAAGTGCATCCAAACCTACAACAGCCATTCCGAATCATCAAAACATCAAATATTCAAGAAACGCAAAACGCCCGCTACCTTTAAAAAGGTAGCGGGCGTAACGCTTAAATAAATTGGTTGGCGACGACCTACTCTCCCACAACGTCTCCGTTGCAGTACCATCGGC
>JBEBSM010000066.1:0-12901 GCA_040394315.1 Lujinxingia vulgaris | reverse complement strand
TCCCCAAACTTTGCTCACCGGTCAGTCAAGCTGACCGGGGTCGCGTGCGAGCTAACCCTATGAATGCGCATTATGTGAGGGTTCTAGATGTTTTGACTAATAGTCATTCGCTTGTCGAAGGGGGGCCGCCGCAGGAAGAATTGCACAAAATTTGCACGAATTGGTCATCATGGGGGCACGTGGGGTGGGTAGTGTTGTGTTGTTGGTGGTTGGGAATTGGATGTGGATGGTGGATTGGTGGAGGTGTGGTGATGGTGAGGATGATGGCGGCGAGTCGGTGGTTTCGGGCGGGGTTGATGGTGTTGGGGGTGTGGGTGGTGCTTGTGGGGATGGGGTTGTGGGGGGCGGTGTGGTTGGTGCCGTTGCCGGCGCGGTTGGGGGAGGCGGATAGTGTGGTGGTGGAGTGGGTGGATGGGGAGCCGGCGCATGTGTTTTTGGCGGCGGATGGTCGGTGGCGGTTGGAGACGCGGTTGGAGCGGGTGGATTCGCATTATTTGGATGCCTTGCTGGCGTATGAGGATAAGCGGTTTTGGGGGCATGGGGGTGTGGATTTGGTGGCGGTTTTGCGGGCGATGGGGAGTAATTTGCGGCGTGGGCGGGTGGTGTCGGGGGCGAGTACGTTGACGATGCAGTTGGTGCGGATGGTGGAGCCGCGGCCGCGGACGTTGCGGTCGAAAGTGGTGGAGGCGTTTCGGGCGGTGCAGATTGAGCAGCATTTGAGCAAGGAAGAGGTGCTGGCGGCGTATCTGAAATTCTTGCCGTTTGGGCGGAATGTGGAGGGGTTGGAGACGGCTGCGTGGATGTATTTTGGGCATGATGCGTCGGCGTTGTCGCCGGCAGAAATCGCGGTGTTGTTGGCGGTGCCGCAGAGTCCGAACAGGCGGTATCCGTCGGTGGAGAATGCTGCGCGGTTGCGGGCGGCGCGGGATGGGATTGCGGGGGAGTTGTTGGCGTCTGGGAGTTTGTTGCGGGGAGCGGCGCCGGAGAATTTGAGTGATGGGGAGGCGTTGGAGCAGATTGCGGGGCAGGCGGTTCCGGTGGGTTTTCGGAAAATGCCGAGGGATGTGCCGCATTTTGCGGTGTGGTTGCGGGGGCAGTATCCGGGGATTTCGCGGTTGCGGACGACGTTGGATCGATCGACGCAGCGGACGGTGGAGGCGTTGGTGGCGGCGCATCGAACGCGGATTGGTCATCTGGGGGCGGACAATGCGGCGGTCGTGGTGGTGGATCATGAGCGTGGTGCGTTGCGGGCGGTGGTGGGTAATTTTGATTTTGGGGATACGAAAAACCAGGGGCAGATTCCGGGTTTTGCGGTGCGGCGCTCGAGTGGTTCGTTGTTGAAACCGTTTATTCTGGCGCAGGCGATTGATGAGGGGTTTGCGTTGCCGTCGCATCTGGTGCCGGACGTGTCGGTGAATTATGCGGGTTATCAGCCGCAGAATTATAGCGAGGATTTTGAGGGGTTGGTGCGGATGGATGAGGCGCTGGTGCGGTCGTTGAATATTCCGTTTGTGCAGTTGGTGGAGCAGTTGGGTGTGGAGCGGTTTTTGGGTTTGTTGCGCAGGCTTGGGGCGGAAGGGATTGATGGGCGGCCGGGGCATTATGGTTTGTCGGTGGCGATTGGTGGGATTGCAGCGAGTCCGCTGGAGATTGCGGGGATGTACACGGCGCTTGCCAGGCGCGGGGATCGTGCGCCGATGTACTTTTTGAAGGCCGGCGAAGAGGACGGGCAGGCGGCGGATTATGGGGCGGCGTTTGCGAATCGTCGTGGCGAAGTGAGTGCGGGTTCGGCGCGCCTGGTACGTGAAATTATGGCGCAGCGTGAGCGGCCGGATAAACCGGTTGTGGGTCGGATTCGGGCTGGGAATCGGCAGCGGTTTGCGTGGAAAACGGGCACGAGTATGGGGTTGCGGGATGCGTGGACGGCGGGGTTTGGGGCGCGTCATACGGTGGTGGTGTGGACGGGGAATTTTGATAATCGTGGACAGACCGGGATCGTGGGTTCGCAGGCGGCGGTGCCGTTGTTTTTTGATGTGTTGGAGGCGGTCGATTCGGGGCTTTTAGCGCGTGCTCAGACGTCTGGCGATACGCCGGATGTTGTGGATGTTGTGGCGGACGTGGAGGTTTGTGCGTATTCGGGGCATGTGCCGACGAGTGCGTGTGAGCATACGAAAACCGTGCAAGTTCCGGTGGATGCGGGGATGAAGGCGTCGTCGCGGCCGTGTCCTTTTCATGTGCAGCGCGATGTGGATGTGGCGACGGGTGAGGCGTTGAATCTGGAGTGCAGGCAGTCGCGGGCGTATGAAACGAAGACGTATGTAGTGTGGCCGACGGATGTTCGGCGGACGATGGCGGAGGGTGGATATGCGGTTCCGTCGGGGCCGCCGGGGTATGCGGTGGGTTGTGGGCCGAGTGGGTTTGATGCGCGGCCGCGGATTGTTTCGCCGTCGCAAGAATCGGTGATTGTGTTGTTGAAGGGCGTGGCGGCCGATGAACAGATGGTGCCGTTGCTGGCTGAAAATGCGCAGGCTGGCCAGCGGTTTAACTGGTTTGTGGACGGTGCGTTTGTGGGAAGTGTGGGGGAGGGTGCGGTGATGTGGTGGGAGCCGACGTTGGGCGCGCATGAGGTGATGGTGATCGATGAGCAGGGGTGGTCGGCGCGGGTGGGGGTGGTGGTGGAGTGATAGATCGCTGTTAAATCAACGTGTTACCAGCGCGCGTTTTGGGGGCGCGCTGGTAAATAGAGAGATTAGAAGCGTTTAGAAACAGGGAATTGTTGCGTAGACATTATAATAGAAACTGGTGCTTGCGAGCAGACTTGCGGCAATTGCGCATTCATCGAGCAGGTCGTTGTGCTTCAGGTAGACGTCGCCGCCGAAAATATAGGGGCGACCGAACAGCCCGCTGGCGTCGGTAAGGTCGTAAACGTGGCCGAGAACGACGCGGTTTCCGATGTGGTTTACGTTGGAGAAAATATCGAGTGATTCGAGATTGGATTGCTGGGTGATGACAAGGTCTTCACCGATGCTTTCTAGCTTGGGGAATGAGTCATCCTGGAGATAACCAGAACCCATGATCGAGAGCCTGCCATCGACTACAGCCAGGTCTGGAAAGGTCACGCTGCCTTGTCCCAAGTTTCCTCCGCCAATACCAAGGTCGCCGCGAATGCGGGTGACTCGATCGAAAGCTGCCGGCGGTTCCAGCGCATAAATGGAAACACTGCCATTGATGACGGTGCATGTGGAAGCAATGAACGCGTCGAGTTCAGCGGACCCGGGGAAATCGGGATTTATATTGATATCGTAGGGGAATCCGGCCACGCAATCGACGTCGTCTGCGCCTCCGGCAGCGGGCAGTCCAGCTGCTCCCGGCGGTCCTGCCGGTCCCGCTGCTCCAGCCGGGCCAGCCGCCCCCTGCGGTCCTGCCGGTCCAATATCTCCAGCCGGCCCAGCCGGTCCTTGTTCACCATGTGAAATCACCGCATCGTCCTCGCCCGGGCATTTTAGAATCGTGGAATTGGCGGTGACTTCCACCGTGCAGGCGGCGTTCTCGCGCTCTTTTTCGTCGCCACAGGCGGTTGCAGTGATGGAAAGCAAGAAAATAGCTAACAAAATACGTAAATTTCGGCTCATGACGAGGCTCCAAAAAAGTGGACGAACGCAACACAGGTTGTCTTTTTTTGCTCTTTGCTTGTGGAGCCGTGACCATACAAAGAGTTAAATTAAAAGACCAGCTATATTTTGTGCCGTCTCGATTGAAATCGGCGCGAGTTTTTGGAATGCAGTGAGTTTGTAGACCTGTTTTTGCTCCCAAGCCCCGGGGCGAGCGGGGTGAATCACAAGTGTTGATGCGGGTTTTCTGAATTGTGATGTGGGATCGCAGGTTTTTTATGGCTGGTTTTTTTGCGATGAAATTAGAGGAATGATTATAGAAATCTCATAACTTTGAGCGACCTTGACAGCCACTTGGGTCGAGCGCACACTTTGCAAGTAAACACTTGCTTGTGATGGTGAGTGCGGAAAAAAGGGACGAAGAAACCGACACATTTCGCTCCTCACATTCCCGACTACAACACCTGTATTTCTATCGGGCTCGCTTGAAGCGTTGTCTGATTTCAAGTCCACACGGAGGTATCATGCTTAGAAAAATTCCGTTTTTACTGGCTATTGCGGGCATTGTGGGTGGCGTTTTTATCGCGATTCTCTTTGGTGCAAACGAAGACATGTTCAAGCAGAAGATCGCCGCCGGTCTTGAGCAAAACGTCAAGATCCAGGCGATGGCAGATCCGGTGGAAAAAGCCGATACGCTCAAGGTCGAAGCCAGCAAAAACTGGCGGTATTACCAGCGGTTTCACATGCATGCGACCAGCATTGGCGTGACGATTCTCGCTCTTTTACTGTTTCTTATGCGGCTTGAAGCACCCGAAAAGTTCAAAATCGTCGCGTCTTATTTGACCGCAGTCGGTGGATTTCTTTACCCGTTCGTCTGGCTGTTTGCCGGGATATATGGCCCTCAAATGGGGCGCCACGAAGCAAAGGAGGCGTTCCGTATCTTCGGGTACTCCGGCGGCCTGTTCCTGGTGGGTGCGCTACTCATCCTCGGACTCGCTGCCCGCTACAAGATTCGCGAGACGTGACCACACAACAGGCATTCAATCCTGTTCGAAGACCTTGTTTTAGGTGCTCCGCACAATTGACAACGCTCAGGATGGCTCGTTGGTCTGGTGGTTTTGGTAGGCAGGCTGGGTTTCGTGCAATGGTTGCTGGGCTGAATCGAGGTCCAAAATGTGGTCTTGTTCAGCCAGTTGGGTGTCGAAATCTTCGAACGCTGTGGTGGCAGCGAGGAGGTCGGGGAAGACGAATTCAGTGCCGCCGTGGATGGTGACTTCGGAATAGACAAGGCCGCGTTGCTCGAAACTTTTGAGCGCACGAGTAGCCTGGTCGATGGTGAGCGGCGTTTGCATGGCGATGTGCGTTGCGGACACGCGGCCGTTGCGGATGCGGGCCATCTGGAGGATGACGCGTTCGGTGTTTTCTTCGTTTTGAAGCGTCGCGGCATCGGTCGCAGGCGGCGGCGATTTTAGCGCTTTGTAGACTGCGAAAAGCGAGGGGATGGCGAGGACGGTCATCATGACCAATATCAGGAGGGTACCGGATGTGTTGTCGCCGCCGATCGTCATATCGTGGAGCATGGCTGCGATGCACGGCAGCGAGAATAGAAGACCGCTTGTGCCTAACATGCCTAGAAATACGCGAGTAATGGGCTTCATGAAGGGCCTGCGGTTGGTGGGCGGATAGAAGGCTGAGTTCACCGATATCTATAAATCGTGCTTCGTGAATAGATGCCGAAATAACTTTCCACGAATTGTCTTTTTGTTGCCCTTTGCTTATAAAATTGACCATACAAAGGCGAGAAATAAAAGACCAGTAATATTTTGAGAGGAACTATCGCGGGAAAAGCACGCACACGCCTGGTATTTTGAGCGCGCGAAACCTCGTTTCTATTTAAGGCTCGAGAAACTCCGCCCCAAAATACTTCCACTGCCCGTCATGACGTCGAAACGTGCTGCGCTCCGTGAACGAATGATCTTCGTTTCGCGCCCACAGCTCTGCGTGAAAAGTCACAAATGCTTCGGCATCTTCATGCAGGTCACTATCGGAAACCACAGGCGCGTCCTGAATTGTGAGTCCACGAAAACGCGTCGCACTTGAGAACTCCAGGATTTCCTTGTGCCACGTATTTTCATCGGCCTGGAAATGCGCGCCTTCTGGATGCGTCGTTTTCATGATGTAGCCCGTCATTCGCAGTGCATACGCGGCAAACCGTGAGCGCATCAACGCCTCCGGTGTCGGCGCAGGCTTGCCCTTATGAAACGGCCCGCAACATTTTTTGTACGGCAGCGCGCTCTGGCACGGACACTTGGAGTTCGGTGGATAATTCATGGCTTTTACCAGGTGTTAAGTGCGGCGTTTACGAAATGATGTGCCGGATGATGCCAGATGACTCACAAAAAAGCGAACGCCTCCCAACCGGGAAGCGCTCGCTTTTTTAGGTGTTATCGCCTGCTTTGAAACAAGTCAAAAATCAACGACGGCGGGCGGTAACTGTTTTTCCATCGTCCGTTGTCAGCGTCAGCACGCCGGCATCGTCGATGCTGTAGCCGCTAACCTTTTCGAAGATATCCATCAGGCTTTTATCCTGTTTCATGAGTTCTTCAGGACACATCATTTTGGTCGTGCCCCCAAGTTTGAGCGACAGTTTGCCGTCGTCGCTCTTTTCATAGGTGCCCATCATGTTGTTGCACGAGCCGTCACCGGACAACTTGCCATCGGCCGCAAACGTGAAGCTAGCCGGGCTGTTTTCAAGAACACCCTGGCCGTCGATGGCTTCAATAAACCACTCGCCGCCAACCAGTTCGGCCGAAGGTTTTTGATCCATGATGCGCGCAAGGATGGTTTTTTCATCCGCCGTTTGAAGCGTCAGCGTCGTGCCATCTTTGACGTAGCTGGTGATGTTGGGAAGCATCTCCAGAAGACGTTTTTCCTGATCCATGAGCTCTTCCTCACACATCATCATCGTGAGGCCGCCCAGCTTGAACGTGATTTCGCCGTCCGCTTCGCCATGTTCATACTCGCCCATCATGCGATTGCACGACGCGTTACCGGCCAGTTGACCCTCGGCCAAAAATTCAAGGGTTGCAGCGTCCGGGGAGGCGACAACGCTATTGCCGTCGATTTCCTCAATCGCCCATGCGGTGTTCGCAAGTTCAGAAATGCCTTGCTCATCCATCGTTTCGTCCTCGCCACCCATCGTTGTTTCAACTGCAGAGTCGTCGGTTTTTTCTGGCGCGGTCGTTTTGCAGTTCGCAAACGTGAGAACTGCCAGAATCAACACGAGAATTGTAAGAGCAGGGGATAGACGCTTCATATTTTTACCTTTATCAAAAATCATTCAATGTAATGGCTTCACAACATCACAGGTTGTGCATAACAAAAACACCATCTGGACATTAGCACGCAATATATAGCTGGATACGAAAGATTTCTGCGTGTCTTGCGTGCTTTCCGGACTGCTATGCGCAGTCACGGACAACTTTCAATCGCAATTTCCCTCAGGTAATTTCAGGGTGATACAAATTCGGCGCGAAGAACGCGAAGATCGCGAAGAAGGGCAAAAGCGCTTTTTTGTTTGGGGTGGTGGTTGGTGGTTTGGGGTGTTTTGTGGGTGTCGAAGACCTTTTTGGCTCACGCGAAGCCGCGAAGATCGCGAAGAAAAACACCTCACGGCAGCGGCTGCGAACGACGCGACGGCGCACCAATCATCCGGGGCCACCCATCCGCCCACGTAATGCGGTCGACCAGCACATGACGCCCGACAGCTTCCTGCCCCGTTTTACCCTTTGGCCACGCATGATAAACGTGCACCCAGTCACCGCTCGGACCGCGAACCACCGCCCCGTGCCCCGGCCCATCCCACGTTCCCGAACTTTTGAGAATCGCACCCGGCGCCTTTGTATACGGTCCGCGCACAGACTTCGAGCGCGCCACACCAATTCCATAATTCGCGCTCGCGTAACCGTTGCCACTATAAAACAGATAGAAAAACCCACCATGCTCGATGATCCACTGACCCTCCACCACGTGAGCTTCCCACGCCTTATCATTGGTCAAAATCTCGGTCGCCGACCCACGCAACGTCACGCCGTCCGCGGCAATCTCCTGGATGAGAATCGGCGTCTTTTTGCCAACCGCATTCCCATCACGCTTCCACGTCAGATAACGCTTGCCGTCGCTGGCCTGAAAATAATGCGCGTCAATCACGCCCGGCGTCGGATCATTGATCAGCGGCCGCCCCAGATCTTTGTATGGCCCGAGCGGCGAGCTGGCCGTTGCCGCGCCGATCGACAAACGATTCCCGGCTTTTGTGCTTGCGGTATAATACGCGACATAAAGCCCGTCCTTTACACGGTGGATTTCCGGCGCCCAGAATCGGTCATTTGCCCAGCCAGGTTTGCTCGCAAGAATCGACGCCTTCCGCGTCCAATTCACCATGTTTTTCGACGTGTAAATCTGGAAAATCCCCGTGCCGCCGGTATGCGTACACGTCAAATAATACGTCGAACCATCCTTCAGAACCGACGGATCTGGACAGTTTTTGGCAATCACCGGATTTTGAAAAAGCCCTCCGCACTGCTCATGACGAAACGCAAGATCACACGAATTCGCGCCCCGAAAATGCGGCGACCACCCATTCGACAAGTCCGCCACCGACTTTCCACCACTCGCCCAACACGTGCCGTCCCACGTCACCACGCCCTGAACATCGTCATGATGAACCGGATGATTCGCCGCCACATCCCACGCCGGCCCATAGCTCACCCGCGTTTGACACGTCTTCGGCACACCCGCGCATTCGCCAGAATAATCCAGCGCTATCACACACGAACGCCCCTGGAAAAACGGCTTCCACCCATTCGAAAGCGTTGCAAACGCGTTGCCCGAACCATCCACTGCACACGCGCCATCCCACGTAACGCGACCGTTCACATCGTCGTGTGATTTCGACGGACTCCATCCCATCCACGTCGTTCCATACGTAATCCGCGTCTTGCAAGGCACCGGATCTGGCGGCACATCCACATCCTTCCCCGGCTCCGCCACGTCCTCGCCCACAGGTTGAACCACGTCATCCAACGCTGCGTCATCCGACTCGCCAGCATCCTCAAAACCACCGGACGAGTCTGGCGAAATATCGCTGACGTCACGCTCTACATTTGAAACATCCGCTGCAACATCCAGCCCATCGTTTGGTCTACCGGAGCCTGGCGAGTCCAGATCTTCGGAGCACGCCGCACCGAAACCGCAGAACAAAATCACGCAAATAAATTGTATATACTTTGAGTTCATCGCAGCCTCGTCATCCAAAAGTTATTTGCGCAAAATCATTCACCTACGGCCGCACACTCGCCCAATCGTCTTCGCCGAGCTGTCCTTCGATAAACCCGAGCAAGCCCGGCGCACTATAAAACGCATCCACATGAAGCGTTCCGTGGCCCGCGCCCTCGTAGTAATAAAACCGAAACTTCGCCGGCTGGGTCGCCGCACTCTGGCTTTCCATCCAGTCCGCCAGATCCGTCAGCGCCTCGCGCAATTTAGCGCCCGACATCTTATTCAACGCAGCAGCAAGCGGACCTTCATTGAGTGTAGTGTACAGAAAACGAATCACATCGTCTTCATACGTCGTCACCAATGAACCACGCATTTTTGGGTGAAGCTGTGCGGACTTTTTATACATCTCATGAAAACCCGACATCAGGCATTCCGGGCAAAACGTGCCAATCGTATCGTCCAGTGCCCAGCGCTCACGCAAAACCTGCTGGCCGGATTCCTTCAAGTACGGCGGCCGCACAAAAGGCCCACCGTCGATTATCAAATACGGTGTATCCTGGCCCACCACCTCAAAGGCGCTGGCGAGTTGATGATAATTGGCAGTAATTCCAACGCCTCCCGCGCTGAAACCTGATACCACCACCCGGCCCGCATCCTTAAAAGTTGGTACAACCCGCTCCAACATTCGCGTGATATTCGTGTAGCCAACATGGTGGAAACCATCCACAACCCGGTTGCCCGTATGATGGTCGCCCGTGCAATGCGGCACGACCACAAAGTTACTGTTTTTGAATGGATTGGCCGGATTTTCACGATTAAAGAATCCCTTTTGTTCGCGAACCGGTTTGTCCAACGCAGTGTTAATCGGATCGTCTCCCACGTTTTTCGGTGCGCCACCCAGCGCACACGTCGTCTCGTCGTAGCAAATGCCACCGCCCTGCAAATAAATCACCAGATCCCGGCTCGCCTCGGTGAAATTCACCGCAAATCCACCCGTCGAGCCGTCCGTGCAAACCATGCTGGGCATCGAAACCCAGACCCACTTTCCGTAATCATCCGCGCCCACTTCGACCGGTTTTCCGAAGTCCGGCACAGGCCAGTCAGCCGTTCCGTTGTTCGAGGAATCATCGCCACAACCCCAGAGCGTGAACGTGAGTAGCAACAACAAAAAATGCTTCAAACAAGATCTCATCATTATCTCTCCAATTGCAGAAGGCACGTATTCAATGCTGGAAAACACTTTCACTGTGCCACAACCTGGCGAGTGGGTGAGAGGGTGAATATGCAAAGCAATGTATTCGACGAACCTGCCCGACGAAGCGAGTTTAGTGAATCGTTTTTAGCGCGGTTGAAAGCAAAACGCCCACAGCTATCGATAAGCTGTGGGCGTTTTTTGTGTTTTTACGCTGCGAAGACGTGTGTCTTAGCGTTTGAGTTCTTTAGAAATCTGGCATGCGTTTTCGGTCAGGACGCCGTCAGAAAGATAGCAGGCTTTATCGCCCAATACCTGAGCGCGCTCCGGGTTGTAAACCGAGGCGGATTGCTTGCAGAACTTTGTGAGCTCTTCCACACGGCTTTCACCGTTCAGCTCTGGCCAGTACACACCTACATAATACTCCAGACCATCGTGACCCTCCGGTGCGGTTTTGTTGATCAGTTGCATACAGGCAGTCGGCTCATTGGTCGCGTACAAGGCCGCGCCCCAGAAACATGATTCGGAAACGCCACTCAAACAGGCTTTAGCCGTATATTTTGCAGCACGTTTTAAGTCGGCCTGAAGTTGTGGATCGTCCGCATTCTTGTTGCCTTCATAGTAGAAACCGCCAAGGTCCATGCAGGCATCCGAAGCGCCGGAATCGCAGCCGTTCGACAAAATATCTTCCAGCTCGTCTCCATCACCCTCGATGCCCAACTTCTCAAAGCTCTCGTCGCCAAGAGCGCTCAAAACAAAGCTACAGGCGATGTCATTACCCAGCCCGCATCCCTCGCTGAACAGCTCCAACATCTCTTCGGCTTCGTTTTCAGTGTCCGGTTCCGTCGTCTGGCCGCTCTGAGCACCGATGATGAGCCCGGCAAGCGTGCATGCGTTGGCTTCTTCCTCGTCACACGCTTCGAGCATCAGGGGCATGAACGATTTGGCTGCCTTGAGGGCGTCGAAGACGGTCGGTTCTTTTTCTGCTTTTATCAGGTAATAGCCGTAGAAACCCGCCTCGTCAAAAAAGGCTTCCGCCAGACGACCGCAGCTTGCCTCACTGCCGTTCTGGCACTGTTTCTCGCACTCCTCTCCATCGCCGCGTTCGCACAAATACGACGTTGCTTCCGAGGGCTTGACACACAAATCGGCGTCGAAAACCATGCCTTCCGGACACGAACGTGTATCGATCGCGGCCTGCTTTTTGGAAGCCGAGGACTTTTCACTGTCGTCGTTACGGCCCGTAGAAACCGTCTCAATTTTACCGTCCACCAGCGGAATAATACTGATGCGCATCATCGCCCGGCATCCTTCCGGTGGCGAGTTGTCGTCAGACGAAGATTCCTCGCAACTCTCGGCGTCACCATCGGCCGACAAGGACTGTCGCTCACTGGCCATTTCTCCCTGAGCGTTGCCGTAGCGCAGAATCTCCGCAGCCGTCGTCGCTTTGCCTTGCTCACCGGCTTCGACGGCAAAGGCGCCAACCTGAGTCTGGTACACGAAGTGCGTTGCTTCTTTGCAGGCTGAGCGCTCGATCTGATCACGCGTGACGTCTTTGACCGGCGTGGTCATGGAACCAATCATGACGTAGGCAAGATTGAGTGCTTTGCCCTGCTCCATGGCGGCCTGAAGGGCAGCGCCGGGCGTCGGGCTGGAGAGATTCATCGACGCGCTGACCGCATCCGTAATCTGAAGCGATTTGGTTTTTCGCGAGCCAGCACGATAACCGTATTCGCCCGGAATCGCGCAACTGCGCAGCACTTCGATGCCATCGCACGTGTACTTAACCAGTGCCACGCCGTCCGCCATTTCGGTTTCCAGGGCTTCACGGTCGCCGTCGTTCCATTCCACGATAAAACGCTGCGCGCCATTAGGTGCCGCTAACAACTCCGGCGTGCACTGGATGTTTTCCCCAAGCGATTGACTGAGATTGCGCTGCTCGGGACGTACAAGGTCAGTCTGACCCGCGCAACCCGCTCCAAACAACATGCCAAATACGATAGGCCAGACGGCTGGACGCATATCGGAAACCATTGATTTTTTCCTGGTACTGCTCATCGTCTTTTGTTCCTCTGGATGATTATATGTGATCCTGAATTGCTGAGGCGCGTTGTATAAGAAAGATGTAAACTTATGTCAATGCGCTATCCGCCCCCATCAAACGTCCGGCAAAACTTATTGGCGTCGGCGACTGCGAACGATAAGCGTTCCAGCAAGCGCGAGCGTGCCCAGTAACGACAGGGGAGCCAGCGGCGTGGTCTGGTTCAGGCTAGAACATCCACAACTACTGGTCGGGTAGGGAACAATGGTTGCGGAATACGTAACTTTCACTCGCAGGGGCGCGTCACCGTGCGTGCCTTCTAAAACAATTTCCTTGTCCTCTGCCCTCGCCGGAATACCCCACATTGCGTAACTTTTCCCCGCTCCATCCACCGAATCTGGTTCTAGTTTCTCGGTTACGCAATCCGCGATTACAACCTGAGCGCGATCACCTAGTTTATCGTTGTTCGCCCGGCACCCCTCCTCCGTTTGCCTGAGCGTCACCGTCTCGTCACACCGATTTCGGATTTGCAAATCTACCGACATGCACCCGCCAACCATTTCTACTTCCAGACATTTTAGCTCCGGCGTCATCTCAACATCGAAGGAACTGACCACGCCCCCCTCAGGACACCGCGCCGCGTACGCCGTACCGGTGTGAACCGCCGTTATTCCAAACACGACCACGCAAACAGTAAGCAGATGCCAACCATGCTTTTTCATCAAGAACTCCTGGAGACGAGTGAATTAAGACGCTGGGAGAATGCACGCTCGTTCTAGA
>JBEBSM010000065.1:0-12921 GCA_040394315.1 Lujinxingia vulgaris | reverse complement strand
GCGCGGGCGGGGGGTGCGTTCCCCGGGGGGCTGGACGCCCCGGCCCTTTGGGGTGGCTGTGGGGGGTGTGGAGGTTGTGCATGTTTTGCACGCGTGGGGGACGTTGACGGTTGTGGCGGAGGTGTTGGCGTTGTTGCGGGGTGGGGATGTGGGGGATTATGGGCGAGTGGTGGAGCTTTTTGAGCGTGGTTGTGGGGATGGGGATGTGGAGGGGTGTTATCATCTGGGGATGATGTATTGGAATGGTCTGGGGGTGGAGGCGGATCTTGGGCTGGCGCGTGGGGCGTATGAGCGGGCGTGTGAGGGTGGGAGTGCGAAGAGCTGTAATGTGTTGGGGGTTATGTATAAGGAGGGGATTGGGGTTGGGGTGGATGCGGAGCGGGCGGTTGAGTATTTTCGGTTGGCGGTGGATGGTGCGGATGGGCATGGTTATTTTAATCTGGGGGTGATGTATTTGCGGGGGACGGGTGTTGGGATGGATCGGGAGCGGGGTGAGGAGCTGATTGAGATAGCGTGTAATCAGCGTGGGGTTTGTCCGCAGGAGGATGATTTTGGGGAGAAATTGCAGCCTCGAGAGAGGCTGCGGATGGGGGAGTGAAGTTATAGGCGGGAGGGTTGGTGCGTGGGTTTGGAGATGTGTTCGAGGAGTTCGCCGGTGATGGTGCGGTTGTGGAGTGCGATGTCGGCCTGGGAGATGACGCCGATTGCGCAGCCGTCTTCGTCGATGACGAGGATGCGGCGGATTTTGTGTTGTTCCATGAGTTCTGCGGTGAACTCGATGGTGTCGTGGCCGGCGATGACGAAGGCGGGTGTTGTCATGGCGTCGGAGACTTTTCGCTCGAGTGGGTTGTAGCCTTCCGCGAGGATGCGGCAGACGATGTCGCGGTCGGTGATGGCGCCGATAACGCGTCTGGTTTCGAGGGAATCGACGACGGGTAGCATACCGCAGTCGGCCTGGACGAAGAGTTTTGCGGCTTCTTCGAGGGAAGTGTGTGGAGTGCAGCAGGTCAGGTCGGTTGTCATAATTTTGGAAACAATCATGGGTAGAGTCCTATTGTGTGGTTGGTTTTAGGGATGAGCATCTTTCGATGGTCGTGGTCGAATAATGATGGTTGAGCTTGCCTGCGCGAGTCCGAAGTGTGCGGCGGCGTCGCTGTCGCGGACGGCAATTTCCAGGTGGCCGCCGCTGCCCCAGAACGCGAGTGGTGAATAAAGGGGGACGTCGGCAAAGGTTCGGAATACCTGGATGGGGGGGTATCCGCTGATTTCGATTTGGACGTTATCTGGGTCTTCGCCCCAATCTTCGTAGGCGTGTCGGGTCAGGTTTGTGGCGACGTTTCCGAACCGGTCGATGTGTAAAATGTGTGCTTCGATGTCGTGTTTGTAAAAGTAGGGTTCGCATCCGGCGAGGGTAATCAGGGAGTCGGTTTCGAGGAGGGTTAAGAAGTCATCGAATTTTGAGCCGCATGCCAGGTGCGCGGCGACCGGGGCGAAGATGTCGCGGCCGTGGAAAGTTGGGCTGACCGGGTGGATGTGGAAATCGGGATTGGTAAGATCGACGGCTTCGGCGGCGGGGTGTCGCTTTAAAATCATGGTGAACAGGCCGTTGTCGGGTCCAACGAGGATTCCGTGTTCGGTGCGCACGGCAATGGCGCGTCGATCGGTTCCGACGCCGGGGTCTACGACGGCAACGACGATAGCGTTTTGGGGTAGGTAGGGCGCGGTGGTGTTGAGGATGTATGCTCCGGAGAGAATGTTCTGGCCGGCAATGGAGTGGCATAGATCGATGATGGGTATGTCCGGGCAGACCGTCAGGATGACGGATTTCATGATGCCGGCGTAGGCGTCTTCGATGCCAAAGTCGGTGAGTAGACCGATCATGGGGAGGTTTTTTTGGGGGTGTTGGCTCATGAAGTGTCTCGGTGAGTCTTGGGGTTGCAGTTTGTGGTGTGTGAATGGTGGTGTGTTGTGGGTGACGTGACTGAATTCGGGCGCTCGGCTTTTGTAAGGTATGCGCGAGGTAGTTTTCCCCAAAAGAAAGTTGGTGGGCGGTAGGTGGCGGGCGTAAAAAAGCCTGTCGATCGCGGGGGCGAAGGACAGGCAACGTAGAAATATGTGAGAAGTTACGTGTTTGAAAAGGCTATTCGCATCGGAAGGCGCAATAGGAAATAGGGGTTATGGGTGCACCGTTTCCGTCCTTTTGCGTACATGATATTCCAAGGAAATAGCGTTCTGGCTCGCTCGCTGGCGTGAGGACGGAGCAGGGTTTGCCCTGGATTGCTTCAAGTGTTGTGCCGTGTTGGACTGCTGAAGGCACGGGGCCGACGCGGATAGAAGCGCTTCCGGGATTGCCTTCATGGAGCCAGCCCGATCCGTTGCTATAGGTAAATGTGCGGTAGCCAATAAACTTCAGGCTGTGGGGGCAATTAAGCTGGCATGGGCCGCCAACAGTTGTGGGTTTGGGTTGTTTTGCTGTGCAGATGACTTCGTCGGTCGGGTGTTGGTTGTCTCGCTGACAGGTTACTCGGCGAGTATGTTCGCCGGCATTGGCCTGGGGCTGTTGACATTGAGCGCTACACCACCATTCGGAGGGCTGCCATTGGATGGGGGTGGGGGTGGTTGTGCAATAGCCATAACTCTGGATTTCAGCGATGTGAGCTCTGCCGGAAACGTCCTGATCAAAGGCTACGCCGAGTGCAATTTGTGGTGTGAGATGGGCTAGCTCGTCGGGCAGAAAGGTTATTGTGCTTGAATCGGCGGTAACCTGTTTGGATGCAATTTCTTTCCAGGTATTGCTTGCACCTTGTGGTTTACCCATCAGAAAAACAGTACCGGGTTTACCCTGGAGTGTCTGTGAATTCGTATTGGAGATAAAAGGTGTATTGATTGGGGCGATAATGTCTATGCGGCGGACACGCATCGCGCAGTCCCACTCGGTTCCAATGAGAAAATCCTTCCGGGCGCCGACCAGTAGTGAAATGCGTGCTGATTCGTTGGTTGTTTGTTGGGAAATCCCGTCAAAAGCGGCTTCTTTGCGCTCAAAAGCGCCGTGAATAAACCCTGAGGAACCTGGAATCGGGTATTTTGTTCCGTCGAGATCTTCGCCCGGATCGGTATTGGTGTCTGTAGCTGTAGCTGTATCTGGGGAAGTGCTTGTGTCTGGGGATGTGTTTGTGTTGGTGTCAGCGGTTGTGCCTGGATTTGTGTCTGGGTTGAGATTCGGATTGGTGTCGAAAGAATCCGTGTCATTGATGGAAGCATCCTGATCGGAGCCGGGGTCATTGTTTAGAAGAGATGGGGGCTCAATCAAGCATGCGTTGAGCGAAAAAATGAGTATTAGCAAAGGTATAAGTAAGGCAAAAACGGTGGATTGGGGTGTGTTTTGCGCGTGTAGTTTTTGACTATTCGTCGGGGACGTTTCATTGGGTTTGGATATCAAGTTAGTGTGAAACATTTTAAGTATGCTCAATAAAATAATTATAAGTTTTAGCGTGTAGGTCACCGCGTGTTTATTACAGAAGGCAGGTTGGAAATCAATTTTTTAGGAGGTTCTATAGCGAGTATTTGGGGATTGGAGACGTAAAAAAGCCTGTCGATCGCGGGGCGAAGGGAAGGACAGGCTTTTTGGTGGTCCGGTACCCGTCTCAGAGACGGGTACCGGACCAGTGTTTATGCGGTTTTAGCTCAGGATTTCTTTTTGCCTTTGTAGCGTGGGGCGCTGCCGGTTTTGCGAGGGCCACCGCTGTTTGGTTTGGAGGAGGGTCGTGGGCGTCCGCCGGTTGGTGCAACGCGGTCGCTGGAGGTTGCGAGTCGGACTTCGACGGCGCGGCCGCGGATTTGTGCGGAGCGCATGGCGTTGAGGACTTTGGACTCGTGTTCTTGTGGGAGTTCAACGAGTGTTGCGCGGTCATCGATGGTGATGGATCCGATGCAGTATCCGGGGATGTCTGATTCGGAGGCGATGGCGCCGACGATGTCTGCGGGGCGGAAGCCGTCGCGTGCGCCGCCGCTGATGAACAGGCGCGTCATGCCGGCTTCGATTTCGCCTGGTTCGCGGGCGACGTTGCGGCTTGCTGTTGGGCGTTCGCCACGTTCTGGGCGCTCACCGCGGGTGCCTCGGTCGGAGCGGTTGGAACGCTCGCGGAATTCATCCACGGGTGGTGCTTCGGTGGTGAATGCGGGTTTGACGGGACCTTCTGCCAAAAACGCACATGCGGCGGCGATCTGGGTCATGTGAATTTCTTCTTCCGCGAGTTCTTTGACGATGCGGTATTGGAATTCGAGATCGACGTCGGTGAGCGCGAGTGTGGAGCGGATTTTGTCTTTGAGGTTTTCAATGCGACGGGTTGCGATGTCGGCATTGGTTGGGATCGTCATGGGTTTGATGGTCTGCTTGGTGGCGCGCTCGATGTTGTTGATGGAGCGCATTTCTTTTGCAGTGATGAAGATAATGGCGATACCGCTGCGTCCTGCGCGGCCGGTTCGGCCGATGCGGTGGACGTAGGTGTCGGTGTCGTTGGGTACGTCGTAGTTGATGACGTGGGTGATGTGGTCGACGTCGAGTCCGCGGGCGGCGACGTCGGTACCGACGACGATGTCGACGCGGCCTTCTTTGAAGCGGTTGGTGACGTGTTCACGCTGTTGTTGGTTCATGTCGCCGTGCAGGGATTCTGCGGCAAAACCGGTTGTGTTGAGCTGATCGGTCAGGGCAGCGGCGTCGGCGCGGGTGCGTGCAAAAACGAGAACACCGTCGCGCTCTTCGCTTTCGAGGATGCGGCGAAGAGTGTCGAATTTCTGGCGATGATTGACACGGATAAAACGCTGTTCAATGGCTGCAACAGTGGTTTGTTTGATCTCGACGTTGACCGGATCTTTGAGGTGACGGCGTGCGATGCGCATGATTTCTGCTGGCATCGTTGCGGAGAACAGCGCGGTCTGGCGTGTTTCTGGGGTCTTGTCGAGAATCCATTCGACGTCGTCGATGAATCCCATGCGGAGCATTTCGTCGGCTTCGTCGAGAACGAGGGTCTGGACGTTGTCGAGCTTGAGTGTTCCGCGACGCAGGTGATCCATGACGCGGCCGGGTGTTCCGACGACGATCTGGACGTTACGGCGGAGCTTGTTGAGCTGCAGACCGATGTGTTGTCCACCGTAGACGGCCAGAACGTTGGCGTTGTCCATGTGTTTTGCGTACATTTCGATCGATTCAGCAACCTGGATAGCGAGTTCGCGGGTTGGTGCTAAAACGATGGCCTGCACGTTTTTGTTGTTTGGATCGAGTTTGTTGAGCAGTGGCAGTGCAAATGCGGCGGTCTTACCGGTACCGGTTTGAGCACGTCCAACGAGATCACGGCCTTCGATGAGACTGGGAATGGTCTGTTGCTGGATAGGGGTAGGATTTTCGTATCCAGCTTCGACGAGCGCTTGAAGGATCGAGGCGCTGAGGCCCAGGGACTGGAAGGTTTCGTTGTTTGTTGCTTCGGTACTAACTGACATGACTTCGGTAACTCCGCCGTGATCATCTTAATGCGCGCGCTGCAACGGCATAGCAGTCGCGTGCTGTGTGTGCGGATCTCCAAAGCGTCCGCGACGGTGTGCTGCTTATACTATTAATGGACAAAACACAAAGGATGATCAGAGCCAGTCTTCTGCGGGGGCCGGACGGCCGAGCAAAAATCCCTGACCCAGGCCGATACCCAGATCAATGAGCATCTCCAGATCTTCTTCGGTTTCGATGCCTTCCGCAATGAGGCGTGCGTTGCTGCGGTTGGCGAGCTCGAGTAGGTAGGACGCGAGGGCCTGCTTGCGCGTACTGTGCGCGATTCCAGTTGTTAGGGCGATATCCATCTTGATAAAATCGGGTTCTAAATCGGCGAGCAAACGTAGATTTGCGGCGCCGGTTCCGACGTCATCCAGTGCGAATTGATAGCCACGGGTTCGAAGGCAGCGAATAGCGGGCAAAATTCTGATGGTTTGCTCGTACGTAATGCTTTCGGTGACCTCAAACACGAGTTGTTCGGGTTTTAATCCATCTTCTTGCCATGCGTCGAGCAGTGCTTCGAGTTCGCGGCGGGGTTCGTAGAAGGTGGATGGCAGACAATTGACAAAAAGTTTTTGGCCGGTTGTGAGCACGGGGCGCCGGTGCATGGAGAGGGTTCGGCAGGCCTGGTCGAGTTCACCGTCTAGTTCGGCGCGTGTAGCGGCGACGAAGAGGTGGATGCCGAGTTTTTCGGCATCGATGGCGCCGGCGCGGCTTAAAGCTTCGAATCCAAGCGATGTGCGGTCGCTGAGTTCAACGATTGGCTGGTAGACGGTGTGAATTTTTCGGTGTGCGATCATGTGGCCGATGACGCGGTTACGGCGGCGTTGCATGTCGCGGTAGTTGACGTGTGCTTCGGTTCGGGCACGACGGATGGCGCGGTAGATCTCGCGGCGTGGGTCAACGGAGCTGTTGTGGAGGATGAGCGCGCTGCCGGGGGCAACCAGATCGAGGGCTTGTTGGAAGGTGAGGTGGGCATCGCAAAATGGTTCGAAGAGTTTTCGTTTCATGCGTGTAGCGATTTCTTCGAAGTCGATGGAGATGCCGGATTCGGAGCCTTCCATGCGTGGCTGGCTGAGGAAAACCAGGACGGTATCGCCGGCTTCGGCTTCCATGCAGACGATATCGTCGTCGCGAATCTGGGTGCCGCGCAGGTTTTCGGTGTAGGTTGCGAGTCGTCCGATGATGGCGGTGAATGCGGCCGATCCATTTTGACGCTCCCAGGGACCAAGATTGCTGGCGTCGAGGATTACGACACCGATACAACGGCGTTGTACAACGCGTTCACTGAGCTCGTTGAGGACTTCGTGAAGCAGTGGAATGCGTGGTTTTTGGAGAAGCGCATCTTCAACGCGAACGGCTTCGGAAAGCTCTTCGAGTTCGAGTTGATCGGATGATTCAAATGGGTCGTGTTTGAGCATGAATTTTGGTCTCGGGCCGGATCGCCTGGAAGGTTAACAACTCGAAAGGGAGTATCATTTACATGGAAGGAAATACAGCACGATCGAAGAAGTCTATTTGTGGGTTTGCGTGGCTGTAGGCCACGGATAAGAACCACGCGCTCACGGCGAAGAATAACGAATACGGGCGAAGTGTGTCAATTGGCGCTAAATTGAAGATTGGTGTATGGCTACGCTGAAGAATTGAAATAAAGGTGTTATAAGGCGGTCGTGTGGTGGTCGTCTCAGGTATGATTCCGGAAATTGGGTAAAGAGCGATGAGTTTTGAGGAAAAAAAGACCGGTCTCGGTGAGTTACTCACGCAGGCCGGCGAGCTATCGTTTGATTGGGAAAACGAGAATTCGCCGGGGGCGCAGCAGGCTGAAGAGGTTGCGGTCCTGTGTTTTCGCGTCGGGGGAGATATTTTCGGTCTGGAAGCGTCATTTGTGCGTGAAATCATCGGGACTTCTGCGCTGACGCCGTTGCCGGGTGCGCCGTCGCATATTCGCGGGATTGCGGTGCTTCGGCGCCAGGTTGTGGGCGTGCTGGATCTGGGAAAGTTTCTGGGTCTGGAATCGAGTTCGAGCGAGGCGCAGACGGCGTCGGTGCAGGGACTGAAGTCGCGTACGGTGATTGTGGAAATCGGTAAGTATTTGGCGGGTATTAACGTCGATCAGGTCGATGGACTGGAGAAGTGGCCGCGGACGACGGTGGATTCTGTGGATTTTTCGGGTGCGATTGGCAAGAAAACGCAGCGTTATATGAGTTTGGTGCATCAGGAAGGTGATGATTTGAAGGTGTTGTTGGATTTGAATAAGCTTTTGGATGATGCTGCAATTCGGTAGTCTCTGGCGATTTGGTGAAGTTCGTGGGCGAGAGTTCTGAAAAGATTGTGGGTGGGGTGGATGTGTTGCGGTTTCGGCTGCGACCGTTTGAGCTTGTGGTGGAGCTTTCGCAGATCAGTAGTATCTTGAGTTTTGAAGAGTCGGTGGGATTGCGTGTGTTGGATCCGGCGCCGTTTCTGGGCCTGGAAGCAACGCGAAGTGGTCATGTGGGTCTGGTGGAGGCGTATGGTGGTCCACCAATGGGGGTTTGTTTGGGGGAGGTTTGGGGTACAGAGAAGTGGGTGTCGCAGAGTTTGCTGGAAATGCCGAACTGGCTGCATGCGAATCTGCCGAAAGTTTTGCGCAAAGGTTGTGGATATGACAACTTACGGCGTGTGGTGTGGCTGCTTGACCTTGATGAACTGGTACGCTCGAGCTCATAAAAAATAGAGGAACGGGAAACAATGGATCTATTAACAAAGACAGGGCTTCTGGTGGCAGGGTTGATGGCACCGGGTGTTGCGGCATTGATTTGGATGGGCGCACCCTGGTACGGCGGCGTGTTGCTGTGCGTTGCGGGACTGAGCGGTTTTCTGGCGGTTCGGCACGCGCTGGCTCCGTTGGCTGAAGTAACACGGCTTTTGGAGGAGATTGGGGCTGGAAAGCTGGTGCACGACACGTTTGAGTGTAATCGAAACGATGAGGTTGGACGTCTGGCAAAGGCGACCAGTCAGATCGTGACGCAGATGCGCGGCTTTCAAAAGCAGGCCGATGTGCTGGCGGCGGGTCGATTTGGGATGGATGAGGTTGAGGCGCGCGTGTTGCGTGCGGGCAGGCTTTCGGCGGGCGATGTTCAGGCCAGTCCGGGGGCCAGCGAGGTGGAGCGAAGCCTTGTTCTGGTGACGAATCGTCTGCGGCGTTTGACGATTCAGTCGCGGATTATGGCGCGTGATGAATTGAAGAATCGATTGTTGGACGAGACGATTCCGGGAGATCTTGGGGAGAGTTTTGGGGTAATGATCGAGAATTATCGCCAGATTTCAGAGCGTGCGGGGCAGATAGCCGATGGTGATTTGAGCTCGAATGTCGAGGGCGATGGCGAGCTAAATAAAGCGTTTAATCAGATGGTCGAGGGGCTTCGCGTGTTGGTGAGGCAGATCATCGAGATGGCGCTGGATATTTCGAGTTCGTCGGAAGAGATTTTGTTCGTTTTGCGGGATCAGGAGCTTGCGGCGTCGCATCAGGCATCGGGTGTTGAGGAGACGCAGCGGACGATGGAGACGTTGTTGTCTTCGGCCAGAAAGATTGCGGAGAGTACGCAGACGGTGTTTCGGTCGGCTGAAAAAACGCAGGAAAGCAATCGGATTGTGGGCGACCGGATCGGTGATTTGAAGGCGCACACGGGTCGGATTTCGGAGATTCTGGAGGTTATCAAGTCGATTGCAGATCGTTCGGATTTGCTGGCGTTGAACGCGAGTCTTGAGGGGACGCGTGCGGGTGAGGCGGGCAAAGGGTTTACGCTTGTGGCGGCTGAGATGCGTCGTCTTGCAGAGAACGTGAACGCGTCGGTGAATGATATTAAGGCGTTGGTGAGTGATATTCGTGAATCGTCTCTGGCCAGTGTGATGGCGACGGAAGACGGCTCGCGTTTGTCGGAGCGGACGACGGAATCGGCGTTGAAGATTTCGTTGATTACGCAGCAACAGCAGTCGGGAACGGAGCAGGTTACGCAGTCGATGGATGAGCTGTCGCATCTGATCAATCAGGGTGTGGCGGGTACGCAGCAGGTTACGATTGCGGCTTCGGAGCTTGCGCGTTTGAGTCAAGATCTTGAGCAGATGGTGCAAAAGTTTCGTTTGCCAACGGATGATTTAAAGCCAACGGTGCGAACGGCTGTGTCGACTAGAAAGCAGGAAGTGCGACGTATGAGCAGTGTGAGTAGCGACTACGCCGGGGCGCGCGCGGATCTATCTGCGGAGTTCATGGCGATTGGTGCGGTGCCTGTGTTTGGCGGTGGAAACGAGTTTGGTTCGCGGCCAAGTTCGTCGGGTAATGGATCGAGTATTTCGACGTTGAGTGCGCGTAAGATGCATGAAACGCCGGTTGGTTTGCAGCAAGAGCTTGGGGATGGGCCGCCGACGGTGGAGTTTTCGGCCAGTATGGACGCGGAGATGCTGAAAAGTCTTGGAAAGCCGACGTCTAAATCGTCGTCTAAATCGGGTGCTGTAAAGTCTGAAACATCCGCTCGCTCCAAGGAAGACGCCTTTGACGCAATCGCTCGCCAGTTGGAAGAGGACGACGCGCAGGTCGATAGCAGTGAGAAGAAATGAGTCTTGGTGCATTGATTGAAAAGTTCCGGGTCGTTGCTCTGGACCGGGTCGAGAAGATGAATCTTCTCATGGTGCAGCTCGAGCGCGATCTGGAGGATGCGGCGGTTATCGAAGAGCTGATGCGCGAGGTTCATACGCTCAAGGGCGAAGCGAATATGATGGGTTTTGCCGACATCAATCTGGTGGCTCATCAGGTTGAGCATATGTTGCTGGCCATCACGACGAAGGGTTTTGAGAGTACGCGCGCGAGCAACGATCTGGTGTTTGAGGGGCTGGATATGATGCGTCAGTTGCTCACGAAGTCGGTGGGTGGCGAGGAACGTCCGGTGGATCTTGCAGGGTTTGTCGATCGGGTGGCGGACGCGCGGCTTGGTAAAGCTGGTGGGCTTGGGGAAGGGTCCAGGGTTTCCGATATTTCAGGTCTTTCGGAAGGTTCGGAAGTTGTGATTGCGGAAATCATCGCTGAAGAGGTGATCGCGGCGATTGAGATCGAGCAGGAGTTGGGTTTACAGGAATCCAGCGCGTGGCAGCGGACCTTTGGGGAAAAAACGGCAGGTTCTTCGACGCGTACGCGGATCGATTCACCGAATTTTGAGGGTGTTTCGGACGATAAAAAGTCGACGAAAAGTGCTGGTGGGAGCGAGGCGCAGCTCAGGATTCAGGGTGGTGGGAGCCTGCGCGTCGATCTGGAAAAGCTAGAAGAGTTGGGGGATATCGCGGCGGATGTTTTGTTGTTGAGCCGTCGATTTGAACATCGCATGAGTGCTCTGGCGGATATTCGGCGCGATTTTCGAAACTGGTTGGGTGAAAACAACGACAAGTTGCCCAAAAGCCAGCAGTTGGGTGCGCGTAATCTGGCCCATCGTTTGGATGCGTTTGAGACGACGCTCAACGATGAGGCGTATCTGGTTTGCACGCGCGCGGGTCATCTGGATGAGCAGAGTCGTCGGTTGCGCCACGTTCCGTTGGCGCAGGTGTTGAGTCATTATCCTCGGGCTGTGCGTGATCTCGCCGGTAGCCAGGGGAAGCGCATTCGGATGGTTCATACGTTTGGTGAGGTCGAGGTTGATCGCGCGATTTTGACGGCGTTGTCGGAGCCGCTTTTGCATTTGATTCGAAATGCGGTGGACCACGGAATCGAATCGCCGGAAGATCGTTTGCTGGCGGGTAAGGAAGAGGAAGGGGAAATTGGTCTGAAGGCCGAGTACGTGGGCGATGGGATTCGGGTGGTTTTGTACGATGACGGTCGTGGAATTGATCCGGCGCATATTCGTAAGAAGGCGGTTGAGCGACGATTGATTTCCGAGGAGCAGGCTCTGAATCTCTCCGATCAGGGGGCGATGGCGCTGATCTTTGAGTCGGGTTTTACGACGCGTGATGTGGTGAGTGACTTGAGCGGTCGGGGCATCGGAATGGATGTGGTTCGGCGGCAGATAGCGCAGCTCAATGGTTTTATTGAGGTGGAAAGTAAGGTGGGGCGTGGCACGAGTTTTGTGTTGCATCTTCCATTGTCGACGGCGGTCAATTCTATTTTGATGATTCGCATTGGCTCGGAGCGTTTTGCGGTTGCCGCGAGTGATGTGGAGCGCGTGGAAATCGTGCTGGCGAGTGATATTCGTCGTGTGCATGGCCGGATGAATGTTTATAGCGATCGGGAGCTGATTCCGTTTGTGGACTGGAAGAAATTGCTGGGGGTGAGCGGTCAAAGTACGGACGCTGCGGGGCGGACGGATGAGTTTCGTGTTTTGATTATCAAAAAAGGCGTGCGCAAGGCGGCTGTGTGGATTGATGACGTGATTGGTGAGCGCGAAGCGTTGAGTCGTCCGTTGGGGGAGTTTTTGGGAGGCGTTGGTTTGTGTCAGTCGGTTGCACTGACGGCGGCTTCGGAAGTGGTTCCGATGTTGAACGTGATGGAGCTTTTGGCGCGCGCGGAAATCGAGAGCGGTGCTGGGAACTGGGTGGACGGTGGGTCGGGAGAGGATTTTGGCGAGCAAGAAGTAGGGGGCGTGGGGGCTGTTGGGGCAGGCAGGGATGGGCGAAAAACGGTTCTGGTTGTGGAAGACAGTGCGGTTACGCGTGCGCTGGTGGCGAGTGTTTTGCGTGACGAGGGGTATCGGGTGTTGGAGGCGGATGATGGTCGGCAGGGGTTGCAGGTGCTGGGCGAAAGCCGGGTGGACCTGGTGTTGACGGACGTTCAGATGCCGCGGATGGACGGGTTGGAGTTGTTGCAGGCGATTCGGACGTCGAGTGAGCTGGCGGGTATGCCGGTGGTGATTTTGAGTATGTTGGGCGAGCCGGAGGATAAGGAGCGGGCGATGGCGTTGGGGGCGAACGGGTATCTTGTGAAGCTGAACTTTTCGGAGCGGGAGTTGTTGAGTTCGGTTCGCCGGTGGTTGTAGTTGGTGGGGATTGGGTGGTTTGAAGCGTGGTGGGTAGAGAGGAGTTAGGGATGTGAGACGATCCCAGGGCCAGAGGCCCAGGGTTAGCACAGCGTAACGCGCTCCGCTGGGGCCAGAGGCCCCGCTGTTCGGGTGGGTGCGGCGTTGGTGAAAAAATGTTTCACTGCGACCGGCTCGTTTGAGTGGTTGGTGAAAAAATGTTCCACATCGACCGGTTTGTTTGAGTGGTTGGTGAAAAAATGTTCCACTGCGACCGGCTCGTTTGAGTGGTTGGTGAAAAAATGTTCCACATCGACCGGCTCGTTTGAGTGGTTGGTGAAAAAATGTTCCACTGTGACCGGCTCGTTTGAGTGGTTGGTGAAAAAATGTTCCACATCGACCGGTTTGTTT
>JBEBSM010000064.1:0-12961 GCA_040394315.1 Lujinxingia vulgaris | reverse complement strand
GGCCTGGATTGCGCGGGTAATGTAGCGAGCGCGCTGGACTTCGAGGTTTGCCATGACTGCAGCGCGAGCGGTCGGGGCGAGTTGGGGCAAGTAGGTGAGCGTGGCTTCGGAGGCGGCCTGATTGGCGCTGACTAACGCGTGGATGTTGATGTCGTTATCCAGATAAGATTGGACCGCGGCGTTGCTGAGCTCGGCGCGTTCGCGGTCGTTGGTAGCATCGCGGTTTTCGCTGCTCAGGCGGCGGTCGTACTTTTCGACGTGCGTCCGGTATTCGTTGCGCGCATTTTGAAGGTTCTCTTTGGTAAATGCTTCTCGGATCCCTTCGTTTCGAAAGCCCGGTTCAATTTCCTGGCGGCCCTCATGCGTGCTCCTATCCTCAAACGCCGGCGATCGCTGAAGTGTGTCGCTAAATGCCTGCATGCCGGCGGTGGTTGCCTGAGCAAGAATTGCGACCTGACCGTCGTAGTCTCCACTGTCGCGCAGGGCTGTAGCGATCTGCGGCGAAACCACGATTCGAAGTTTGGGTTGGTCAAATTGTGCGTCGCTCCACAGCGCGAGTTTGCGGGCCTGGACGTAGAGATCTGCCTGGAGCGTGGTTTCAAAACTCAGCGGTGTGGTCGTAACGTTTCCACCGGGTTTGAGATTGTTGATGAGCAGCGCACTTGCCAGGCGCGTGGGCATTTCTGTTGTTTTGTCGTCGGGCTTTTTGTCGGAGTTTTCGCCAGATATCGGGGGCGCGGCGGTGCGCGCTTCGATGATGACGTTAGAAATCGGTGACTTTCCGACTTCGGCCAGAACTTCAAAGCTTCCTTTGCCGTCGGCCTGAAACTCGCCAACCGTGATATCCTGAAGGGTGCCATCGGTTTGAACACGAAAGACAATGATCTGCGCGTTGGCAACGCTGCCAACGGCTGGATCAAGATTGCCTTTGATGGTGACCGTCTCGTGAGGCTGTTGGGTATTGTCGGAGGTGTCGTCGTTTGCGCGCGGCTCACAAGCGCTGATGCCAAAGATTGTGAGCAGGGTAAAAAGTAGGGCGGGGAGTACAAAGGGTGCGAACAGAGAGTTCGCAGATCGTGGGCGGGTTTTCATAACAACTACCTCCAGGCGGAACAGACAGCAGCGTGCGGCGGCGATGTTTACGCTGCTCGTGCACGCTGCTCCTGAAGGTAGGCACAGTGTTTTGTGGCCCAAACGTGCTTAGCGGGCGATTTTCTCTTCGATCCAGGCAATCACCTGGCCGGAAGCGTCGATGCCGTTCATGCGGTTGAGTTCCTGGATTCCGGTGGGGCTGGTGACATTAACTTCGGTCAGGTAGCCGCCGATGACGTCCAGGCCGACGAAGGTAAGGCCGTCTTTGACCAGGCGTGGACCGACGATATTGCAGATCTCTAAGTCGCGTTCGGTGAGTTCGGTTTTTACGACGCGCCCGCCAACGTGGATGTTGCTGCGGTGTTCGCTGTCCAGGGGAACGCGCAAAATGCCGCCGAGTGGTTTGCCGTCGAGCATGAGGATGCGTTTGTCGCCTGCGCGCGCGGCCGGGATGTAGGCCTGGCACATAACATGTTCGGTTTCGAGGTTGGTCGCGATTTCGATCATCGCGTTGAGGTTACGGTCGCCTTCGGTGACGACAAGAATGCCCGAGCCGCCGTGGCCATCAAGAGGTTTTAGGATGGCGGTGCCACCCTGTTCGTTGATGAATTGCTTGATGCGCTCGGCACGGTTGGTGACGATGGTCGGCGGAATCGCGTCTTTGAAATGCAGGGAATACAGCTTTTCGTTGGCAGCGCGCAGACCCTGCGGATCGTTGAGGATCAGGCAGCCGTGTTGCTGCGCCAGCTCCAAAAACGCGACGTCGTATAGATAAGGAACGTCGAAGGGCGGATCTTTGCGCATCATGATGCAATCCAGGGTGTGCAAAGGTGCGTAGATCGCTTCGCCGAGCGTGTGGCTGTTGTTTTGATCGACGCGAACTTCGACCGGATACAACATACCGAAGGCAACGTCGGCCTCGGCCATCAGATCTGCCGGGCGCAGGTAAAATATCTCGTGGCCACGTTGTTGTGCTGCGATCATGAGTGAAAAAGTCGTATCCGCCATCACGTTGACGTGGGTGAGCGGATCCATGACAAAACCGATTTTCATGTGTGTACCTGACTGCAAAAAGGTGAAATTAAGGCGGTAAAGGAAAGATATCTTGAAAAAATAGGAATCGGGACGGTCAGGCGGTAGCTTTTGCGATGCGTTCTTTTCGTTTGCGGCGGCGAATCATCATGATTGTACCAATTGCAGCGAAGAGGCATGGAACCGTCGAGATGTTAATAAACTGTATGTGCGTTTGTATTTCACGGGGCACTTCGCCAATGAGTCGCGGCAGGGATTTTGCGCGGATAGACGAGAGCGAATTTTGTTGCACGAGCCATTCTACACTGCCGATAAAAAACTGTGCACCCATGCCGGCCAGCCGCTGATCGTAACCAATTTCGGGGATGGGTGAGAGAAACTCTCCGCTTCCGACAACGAGCAGGCGGGCTGATTGTCGGTTTTTGACAAGCGCGTCTTCTCGAATGCCCTGCGGCAGCGGATTGTTTTGATAGTAGCTTGGGACGATTCCTGCAATAGCGGCGGCGACCAGAAACGATCCAGATTCTTCGCCGGCGGCCGGGTTTGCAAAATACTCGTATTCAAGGTGTGCGGGTGGTGTGGAGCGCAGGCTTGCGGTCGGCGCAGTTTTGACGAGTTCCGTGATCTGCAGATCTTTGTTGTCTGCGGCTTCTTTGGTGATCGAAATCGTGGATGGAATCGGAAAGACAAGCGCGCCAACACCGTGGGTAAAGGGCAGTGTGCGATCCAGATCGGTGAGCGTAAACGTGCCCGGATGGCTTACGCGAACCAGGCCGTGCTCGGCCGTTTGTACTTGCAGCGCAATCGCGTTGGTGCGGTCAAGCGCGACGTCGAAATTGTGGCGCAGCCCGTAGTGGGTAAACAATTCGTTTACATTTGTGCTCAAGGGCCGTCGTGGTGGGCCGTCTGGCGAGCGAGCGGAGGCGGATTGATACCAGCCGACGTTTCCACCGCGCGCAATAAATTGATCGAGCGCGAATTTTGCGCGATCATTTAAGTTACCGGAAATATTCAGGAAAACCAGCGCGCTGATGTCGTCGGGAACATGCTCTGTTTTGCCGAGAACGATGGATTCGATCTGGATCAGATCTCCATACAGTTGTTTGAAAACGCCGCGCAGAGATTCAACCGCCTGCGGGTGGTCGGCCGGGCCGCCAAGTTGGGTGACCATACCTACTTTTTGAGGTGCGGTGCGGCCAAGATTGAGCAGGGCGCGGGTAAATTCGTATTCGAAGTGATCGTATTCTGCGTAACCGGTGGCGTGCAGATCTGGGATGATTTCGGTGCGCTTGCCGCTGGTAAACGCGACGGCTTTGTAGACTGCGCGCAGCGAGATTTCGTTTTCGTTTTGCTGGCCGATACCCACTTTTTCGATGCCCAGTGTTTTCGCTGATTGCTCAGATTCCGGATCGTTGTTGTCCGCCATGATGATGCGAAAATTTAGATTACCATTGCTTGCGGCGGCGTATTCGACGAGCAGATCGTTTACGTTTTGCTCCAGGTTATGAAAGGGCGGCGGCATGTCGGTGGACAAAAATACGTCCACATAAACAGGTTCCGAAAGTGCTGCGACCGCGTCTTTGCTGGTCTGGCTGAGCGTGAACATCTGTGTTTCGGTCAGGTCAAAGCGCGCGGGTAGTTTCAGGCAAATGACGTTCAGCATAATCGCAGCCGCGAGGGTTGCGACGACAGGAACGATGGTGCGCGGCCGCCAGGCTCGCTTCCAGCCAAGGCTGACCGACGCGATGCTCAGGCAGATTGCGATAAGCGACAGATAATAGGCAACGTCGCGCGTGTCGATCACGCCGCGCGCGATGTTTTGGAAGTGATAGCGCGTCGAAAAATACTCGAGCACGCGCGTCGATGCGCCGGTGGAGGGGCCGGCCAGTTGATCGATCAAGTAGAGAAAAAAGCAGATCGAAAAACCGAGCAAGATCGCAACGACCTGGTCGCGCGTGAAGCTTGAGGTCATGACGCCTATCGCCAGATAAGTTGCGCCGAGTAACAACAATCCACCATAACCCGCCACCACCGCGCCCCAGTCCAGCGGGCCGAGCAGTGAGAGTGTCAGTGCATAGGGAAGCGTTGTGATAAATACGACGCTCAGCAGCCCGAGCGATGCCAGAAACTTACCCGCCACAATCTCAAAGTTGGTGACTGGCATGGTTTGCAAAAGCTCAAGCGTGCCCGAGCGGCGCTCATTTGCAAACAGACCCATCGTGATCGCCGGCGCAAAAAACGCCAGAAACAACGGCGCCAGATCAAAATACGAGCGCATCGAAAGCACGCTGATTTGCTGGAAAAAGCTCAGCCAGAACAGCGCGCCGGTCGTCACCAAAAACAAAACCACGACGATATAAGCCACCGCCGAATTGAAAAACGTGCCCAGCTCGCGCTTCGCAATAAACCCAATATTACGCATGGCTCACCTCATTATTTCTGATGCTTTCGTCTGGCTGTTCTTGCGTCGGCTCTTCTTGATCTGGCTGGTCTGGTGGAGTGGGTTCTTCGATGGATTCAGGCGCTTCGGTGGAAAGCGTTGTGAAGTATCGAAAAACTTCTTCCAGGCCGATGCTTTTTTCTTCTTCGGAGTTTGGAACCAGTGCGGAAAGCTCATCGAGCGTGCCGTCGGCCACAACGCGGCCCTGCGCGATAATAATGATGCGGTCGCAAACCGCGGTCACTTCTTGCAGAATATGGGTCGAAAAAATGACTGTTTTTTCGCGGCCGATGGTCTTGATGACATCGCGGATTTCGCGAAGCTGGTTGGGATCAAGACCGGTTGTTGGCTCGTCTAAGACAAGAACATCGGGCTCGTGAATAATGGCCTGTGCCAGCCCAATCCGCTGCCGAAAACCTTTGGATAATTCGCCGATCACGCGCGCCAGCACGGTCGTAAGTCCGGTTTGGACGGCGACCGCAGCGATGCGTTCCTTGCGTTTTTGGCGCGGAACACCGCGGATTTCGGCAATGAATTGCAAATAATCATGCAAGATCATTTCGTCGTATAGTGGAATGTTTTCGGGTAGATAGCCGATGCGTTTGCGGACTTCGGCGGGATGCGTGCGCACATCAAACCCGGCGACGGTTGCCTGGCCGTCGCTCGCGTCCAAAAGACAGGTCAGGATCTTCATTGTCGTGGTTTTTCCGGCGCCGTTTGGGCCCAAAAAACCAACAATTTCGCCCGGCTTAATCGCAAAGCTGATGCCGTGCAGTGCCTGCGCGTCGCCGTAGCTCTTCGTCAGCGTTTGTACGTTGATCCCGTGCAACGATTGTTCGGTCGTATCCTTGTTGAGGGGCATTTTTGCGGGGCTCCACTGGAAAGATTATCTCGAAAACACCTCGCCTGGGGTGAGGCGACCGGTTGATTTTGATGACGTCAATAACATTCAATCGCAAATGCATCGAATTCTTAGCTTAACCTAGCTTTATAGCTGTTGTCTTGTCGTCACTCTTTGTGAGCCGGATTGTTACGAATCTGTGTGATCTTGAGCGAATAACGCGTCCGCGACCTGCCGCAGACGCGATAATTATTTGTAGATCGCGTCCGCGAGCGCTGCAGACGCGATTTCGAGTTTTTTGAAAAGCGAATATCGCGTGTGCGAGGCTCGCGCGCCTGGTTGAGAGTGTGTCAGTCCCGTCCACGAGCCTTGCGCGGGTGTTTTTTTATTAAGACTCGGCTCTGCAAGGCTTGCAGGCGCGATATGCAATGTTGTGGTCGTGTGTGCGACCTGCCGCAGACGCGATAATTATTTGTAGATCGCGTCCGCGAGCGCTGCAGACGCGATTTCGAGTTTTTTGAAAAGTGAATGTCGCGTTGGCGAGGATTTTGTGGAGGAGGTGTCACGACAAAGTTGCATTGGTTATGAATATGGATGAATTATTTATCGGCAAGGCGCGTCTGTGGGGGGGGATTTATCCACATCTGGCGATGATTCGTGTGGTCAGATGTTAAAAATTGAGCGAAAGCAGGTGAAATTCTGCAATAAACTAGTGAAACGAAGTAGTGGCACGATGCGTGCATTGTTTGGCACCTTGTGAGCTACAAATTGACGAAATGAGTTTTCCTAATACGGAGCGTGATGATGACTGTAAATAAGTATTGCAAGATGTTTTTGGGAGCTGCAGTTCTTTCGACAAGCCTGATGGGGTGCGTCGAGCCAGAAGACAAAAACGGCGGTGCTATTGATCACAGCAGTGCGCAGCAAGCTATCAATGCAAGCGTGAACAATCTTGGCGAGACGATTTCTAACTCGCTGGCGTTTTTGGAAGATTCGAAGCTTTTTTCGGACAACTTCGATTCCTACCTGGGTGGCGGCTATGAGTGCGAACCTGGTGAGGAAGAATGGTGTGAGCCGGAAGAGCCGACACCGTTTGATTCGGACGTCAGTAAGCCAAAAGAAGAGCTGATTAAGGCGTTGAACGAGCGTATTTTTACGCAGAAAAACGTTGAGAGTGAGACGGGTACTTCGGTTACGTATTTGCTGAAAGGCGACGCGGTTTGTGTGGCCGACGAGTACGATGAGCCCAGCGAGCATGGTCGTTGCGTAAAGTTTGTGAATGACGCTCAAATTCGCCTGATCGCGAGTTCTGCCGGAGCAGGTAGCGCGGATGTGAGCGTGAAAATCGGACCGAACCGCATCAGCCCCATCAACTTTGAGTTTCGTCCCAAAATGATCGCTGCCTCGCCAAATATCGGTGAGATGAAAAAGGCTGCAGAGTATCTTGCGCCGTTGAACGATGAGGATGCGGACATTTCCGGTTTCCCGGCAAAGGCCAGCGGTGAGTTGCGTCTGTCGTTGCAGGAAACGGGTGATAAGACGCTGGAAGGGAAAATCGCGATTACGAAAGCCATTGACGTTGGTGAGGGCGACTGGGCGTTGAAACTTGCAGCCGCACCGGAAGGCTTTGTGATTACGGCGGATGGTCTGGCCAAAACGATTAAGGCGTCGCTGGGACTTGGCGAGATTTCTGGACTCTTTCCGTATTCTTCGTCTGAAGAAGGGTATGGGTATGATGAAGAAGGCAACGAGATTGAGCCGTCGGTTGTGGCAGATCCGGTGATGGCAAAGCTGAACATCGGTGGCTTGAGCGGTTCGGCGCTGTTTGACGCTGGCAAAGAGTTGCTTTCGCTTACGAACCTGTCGCTGGGCGCAAAGACTTCGACGCTCGATCTGAACGACAAGCGTGTTTTGAGCGTGGATTTGAACAAAGACGATGGTCGCAGCTTTGATGTCACGATCAAAAAGCCAGGCGATCATACGCAGATTGAGCTGTCCCCGGCGTTTGATCTCCGCATGATTTTGGCCTTTGCTCAGGCGAAAGACGAGTTGGAGAGCATTCAGGATTGGATGTTTGACGAGGTGATGTCGATCAAGTTTACGGGCGCGAGTCCTGCGTTCGAATTGAACGGTGATGATTTCAAGGTCCTTTCTGGCAAGCTCAGCCTGACGGCGGAAAAAGCCGGAATCAGTCATGTTGTCGAAGCAGGTCAGTGCCTGGTTTCGGACATTTCGGTGGAGCCATTCGAGGATGATTCTGACGAGCCGATTGAAGGCGAAGAGCCTGTGGAATCCGGTAGCGAGCCAAATCCATTGGAGGAACTTGTGGTCGGTACCTGCGGCTAATTTTGAAGTAACAACGTGCGTTGAAGTGGTAGTTTTCTGAGACGCTTTCGGCGTCAATTCTGACAGAGGTTGTCAGGGTTGGCGTCGATTTTTTTTCTTGGGTTCTGAGGCGTGAAGAAAAAGCCGGGCTATGTGGGGGGCGGTGGTGCAGCGTTTATCCGGAAGTGGCCACGATCTGTGGGGAGAGCGTTCGTGGGGTGGGCGTGCGGCGGTAGGACGAGATGGAAAGATGGTGGGAAATGGTTGTTTTTGTCTGATTTGCGGTGCTGGCACGCTCCCTGCATTGTCTTGTGGTACGTAACAAATGATGGAACGAGCTTACTGATTTAATTTCATAGAATGAAAAGGTGAAACGATGAGAACAACACGACGAACAGTTATTTCTTCGGGTATTGCAGCACTTTTCGCGGTTTCGATGCTTGCTGCGTGTGGCGGCGACGAGGGTAAGGAGCAGGAAGGGACGGTGGATTCGCCAGGCCAGGTTGTGAAATCGTCGGCAGTGCGTGAGCTGGCGCCTGCGGTTTCGGCTTCGGATGCAAAAGATCTGGCGGAGGACAACCGGGAGTTTGCGTTTGATCTTTACCATGCACTTTCAGAGCAAAAATCGGGCAATCTGTTCTTTTCGCCGCACAGTATTTCGATCGCGTTGGCGATGACGTATGGCGGCGCGCGTGGTGATACGGCTTCGGAAATGGCGGATGCGCTCAAGTTTGATCTGGATCAGAACAAGTTGCATCCGGCGTTCAATCAGTTGGATCTGGAAATTGCAAAACGTAAGGATGCGCCGGTTGAGGAAGACGGTGGAAAACCGTTTCAGCTCAGTGTTGTGAATGCGATCTGGGGACAAACGGGCTATTCGTTTCAGGACTCGTATCTGGACCTTTTGGCGACCAATTATGGCGCTGGCATGCATTTGCTTGATTTTCAAACCGAGGCGGAGCCGTCGCGCAAAAAGATCAATCAGTGGGTGGAAGATTCGACAAATGATCGCATTAAAGAACTGTTGCCGCAGGGAGTAATTACTTCTAACACGCGTCTGGTTTTGACGAATGCGATTTATTTCAAAGCCGGCTGGTTGAATGAGTTTAATAAATCCGCGACGAAAAAAGCTGCGTTTACGCGTTTGGACGGCACGACGGTTCAGGCCGATATGATGTCGATGTACACCGAGCTGCAGTATGCAGAGGTTGATGGCCAGCAAGTAATCGAGCTTCCGTATGTTGGAAATGATGTTTCGATGGTCGTGATCCTTCCGGAAGCCGGGGAGTTTGAGAGTTTCGAAGACGATCTGGATGGTAACAAAATCGGTGAGTATTTGGGTGCGCTGAAGGAAGGCGTGGGGACGATTAAGTTTCCGAAATTCAGCTTCGAATCGGATCTTCCGTTGAACGAGCCGTTGAAAGAACTGGGCATGAAGAAGGCTTTTACGGGTGAGGCAGATTTCTCGGGAATTGATGGAACGAAGAATCTTTCGATCAGTGCCGTGCTTCACAAGAGTTTTGTAGCAGTGGACGAAGAAGGCACGGAAGCGGCTGCAGCGACTGCGGTTGTGGTCGGTGAGACGTCGTCTCCGGTGGACAATCTGTTTGAGATGATAGTCGATCGTCCGTTCGTGTTCGTGATTCGTGACAAGCCAACGGGTGCGATTTTGTTCGTGGGTCGTGTGGTTGACCCGAGCTAATTACTTTTTTACTTTAATGCATGAAAGTGAATGAAAAGGTGAAGCGATGAGATTTACACGACGAACGATTATTTCTTCTGGTTTGGCAGCGCTTTTGGCGGTTTCTTTTGGGATGGGCTGTGGTGGCAATGATGATGGAGCCAACGATCCCAAGAACGATATTGATGTGCCGGGTGAGGTTGCGAAGTCGACGTTGAAGCGTGAGCTTGCGCCGGCGGTTTCGGCTTCGGATGCGAAGGAGCTGGCGGAGGACAATCGTGATTTCGCGTTCGATCTCTATCACGTCATTTTAGACAATGAAAAACCGGGCAATCTGTTTTACTCGCCGCACAGTATTTCGATTGCGTTGGCGATGGCGTATGGCGGAGCGCGTGGTGAGACTGCGACGGAAATGGCGGATGCGCTGAAGTTTGGTCTGGGGCAGGACAAGTTGCATGCGGCGTTCAATAAGTTGGATCTGGAGCTTGCCAAGCGTAAGGATAGTCCGGTTGGCGAGGGCGGTGGAGAGCCGTTTCAGCTCAGTGTGGTGAATGCGACGTGGGGTCAAAAAGGCTATTCGTTCCAGGATTCGTATCTTGATTTGCTCGCTGTGAATTACGGTGCGGGACTGAATCTGATGGATTTTAAAAACGAGACGGAGGCGTCTCGCAAAAAGATCAATCAGTGGGTTGAAGATCAGACCAACAATCGGATCAAAGACTTGTTGCCGGCGGGTGTGATCGATGCGGATACGCGTCTGGTTTTGACGAATGCGATTTTTTTCAAGGCTGGCTGGGCTGAGAAATTCGCGGAGGGGCAGACCAAGCAGGCTGCGTTTACGCAGTTGGATGGCGCAACGGTTCAGGTCGATATGATGATGGCGGAATCTGAGCGGCGGTATGCGATGGTCGATGGTCATCAGATTGCCGAGCTTGCGTATGTGGGTGGTGATGTTTCGATGGTCGTAATGTTGCCCGAGGAAGGTGGTTTTGAGAGCTTCGAGGACGACCTGGATGGCGATAAAATCGGCGAGTATTTGGAGGCAATGAAGATTGAAAAGGGGACGTTGAAGTTTCCGAAATTCAGTTTTGGATCGGACGTTCCGTTGAAAGAATCGTTGGAAGCGTTGGGTATGAAAACGGCGTTCATGGGCGCGGCAGATTTCTCGGGGATTGATGGGACGAAGGAACTTTTGATTGCTGACGTGCTTCACAAGAGTTTTGTGGCCGTGGACGAAGAGGGAACGGAAGCGGCTGCGGCGACGGCGGTTGTGTTTGGTCCGACGTCGGCACCCGAGCCGGAAGAGAAGTTTGAGATGACGGTGGATCGTCCGTTTATCTTTGTGATTCGTGACAATCCGACGGGCGCAATTTTGTTCGTGGGTCGTGTGGTTGACCCGAGCTAATGTGAATTAGAACGGCCTTGTTTTGTGCAATGTAATCGGCGTCAATTCTGGTATAAGAAGCCAGTCTTGGCGTCGATTTGTTTATTGTGGAGTGCAGCAGTGATTGAGAAGTTAACGGGTAGATTGCGACAGGTTCGGGCAGGTTTGCAGCCGCGTAAGTTAGCAAAAATACTGACGAAGTTGACGGTTTTTGAGTTGATGTTGTTGCCGGTTTTAGCGTGCGATCCGTTTCATACGGGTTTTGAGGACGTGGAAACGCCGGAGTATTACCAGGCGGAGCGCATGGCGTTTGCGCCGGCGGCGCCAAAACAGCTTGTGATCATGAACTGGAATGCGAAGTTCGGTGGTGGGCGGATCGATTTTTGGTTCGATTGTCATGGCGACCGCGTGTTGATGAGTAAAAGCGAAGTCATTGAAAACATGGAGGGATTGGCGCGCAAGATCAATCAGGTGAAGCCTGATATTTTGTTGCTGCAGGAGATCGATACGAACGCGAAACGCGCGGCGTATGTGAATCAGGTGCAGTGGCTGCTGGATCATACGGAGCTGAATTTTGGCGCGTATGCATCGCAGTGGAAGGCGGATTTTATACCGACCGATGGCATTGGAAAGATGGATTCTGGTAACGCGGTTTTGTCGCGTTATCCGATTACGGATGGCCGTCGGATCGCGCTGCCTTTGAGCTCCGAACAAGATGCGTTGACGCAGTATTTTTATCTGAAACGCAATCTCTTGTCGGTCGTGACGGAGATTCCAGGTTTTGGGCCGCTGAACGTTGTGAATGTGCATACGGACGCGTTTGGAAAGGACGGGACGAAGAAAAAGCATATCGACGCGTTTAAGGCTGAGCTTGATCGGATTGCGGCGAAGGGCGAGTTGGTTGTTGGTGGCGGGGACTTGAACACGATTCCGGATGGCAGTGTGCAGATGGATGGGTTCAGTGATTCAGTTTGCGAAGACGAAGACTTTTTGGCCGATGATTTTACAAACGAGCGCGGCTGGCTGACGGGACTGTATGATTCGTATTCGTCGGCGATTCCGCTGGCGGATTATCAGGCGGATAACACGCCGTATTTTACGCATACGACGAACAAAGACGGTTTCTGGAACCGGATGCTGGATTATGTGTTCACCAACGGTGAATTTGTTGCGGGTTCGGGGATGGTTCATCAGGACGAAAGTTCGGGTGGAATCGCGACGATGCCGCTCTCCGATCATGCGCCGGTGACGGTGATTTTGAAGTTGGAGCGGCCATGAAAAAGTTTTGTAAATCCGGGCCGATGGCTTTTGTGGTCTTGTTGGCCGTTTTCGTTTTGTCGAGCTCTGCGCAGGCAGAAAACAGTGTGTTGCAGGCGCCGTTTGCCGGGCACACGGCGTATGTGGTGGGCGAGAATAACTTTGAAATCGGTGTGTTCGGCGCGCTTCGCTACGGTGTGACGGAGCGCGTGGAGTTGAGCACGCATCCGCTGTTTTTGTTTGTGATTCCAAACGTGACGGCGAAAGTTGCGTGGTGGTCGGGTGAAAATAGCCAGTTCGCGAGCCGTCATACGCTGGTTTATCCGACGCTTTTGTTGAATCTGGTGTCGCGAGAGGGGACGGGTGGGCTTTTGCCGCCGACGACCGATGTGCCGCAGATTTTTGCGTTGAGTAATGATGCGCTTTTCAGCCATCAGATAAGCGACGAGCATTCGCTGACGTGGCGGCTGGGTGTGACGATTGCGCCGCATTTTGGTGGTGGAACGAGCGGTGCAACGCAGTTTACGACGCTTGATGTTCCGCTGGTTTATCCGCGCACGGCTGCGTACCACAGCACGGGTTCGGGCGTTGCCGGCGTGGCGCTTGATGGGCCGTTGTGGGGACCACTTTCGTATGTGCTGGATGCAGATTTTTTTGTGATGCCGGGTCTGGATTATGGAAAGTTTGCAGTCGAGCAGGGGATGAAGTTTCGGTGGAATCCGTCGCCGTCGTGGATTGTGCAGGCGGGTTATAAGCTGGTGGTGGGGAGTTATCCGTTTGGGTTGCAGACGGATTTTCTGCCAACTGCAGATATTCTGTGGTCGTGGTAGGGGCGGGCGGTGGGGGCGGTGGTCCTAAATCGACGTCCGCTTCGCACTCCTCGATTTATGACTCGCCGCGGTGCGTTCT
>JBEBSM010000063.1:0-12969 GCA_040394315.1 Lujinxingia vulgaris | reverse complement strand
CGGTGCGGACGGAATCATCTGGTCGTTGGGCGGAAAAATCGAGCGTGTGAAGGCGCCCAGTGCGGATGTGAGCACGTGGACGCGCGAAGTTCTCGACGATAAAACGGGTGCAGATCATCATACTCCGGTGGTTGGCGTGCGGGAAGGTTGGATTTATTACAATGGTCAGCAAAAAGATGATCGGGAAAATATTGATATTGCGGTTGCGCTGAACGTTCGTGACAAACAGCGTGTTGTGCTCAAAAACGCGGCGTGGATTGGCGCGTCAGCCAGCGGCAAAGGTAGCTATTTGGGGCGCCAGATGGGGATCGAGTTGAGTGAGGTTTTTGTATTGCGCAACGGGCGTGAGTTGGCCGCGGTTTCGGCTGCAGATCCAAAGCGTGGCGCTGTTATTTTGGGGCAGTTCCCGAAATCAACCGATGAAGTGATGATGTATGGTGTGGGCTCCGGGCCACATCGCTTGATTGGTATTAAGCACAAAAACAAGGCTTATGAAGTTGCGTACGTAAACACGCGTGAGAGCGATTCGCTGGTTCCGCTGATGGATAAACCGGCGCTCGAATGGACGGATGTGAGTGAATACACACAGTTTGGCGGGACCGAAAAAGACACCATGGATACCGATGTTTCTCCCGAGTATACACGACCCCTCAACTTGTTTTGATTTTTTAAGTGACGGTTCGCGATAGTGGAAATGATGCCCGGAGCCTTGTTGAGGTTCCGGGCATTTTTATGGGTGTTGGTTGGGTGGGATTAATAGTCGAAGCGGGCGCGCATTTCGGGGGGCATGAGGGGGCAGGCTTCGGTGGGGCGTTGGAAGAATTTGTGGCGGACGCGGGCGACGGTGTCGTAGGTGGTGTCGCGGAGGGGGCGCGGTATGGCGGAGCCGAGGATGGCGGTCAGGCGCCAGAGGCCGCCGAGGCGGTTGAGGATGTGGAAGACGGCGGCGGAATGGGTGAGGAGTTGGCCGTCGGCGGTGTGGACGATGATGCTGTCGGGGACGGATTGGCGAGTGGTGTTGGTTTTTTGGAGGACGGCGGCGAAGGATTCGCTGTCGAGTGGGGCGAAGCGGAAGATGTAGTCGGGGCCGGGATCTTCAGCGAGTACGAGGCGGACCCAGCGTTGGCAGAGGCCGCAGGTTCCGTCGTAGAAAATCTGTTCGATGTTCGCGGCTTTTTTGCGAGGGATCCAGGCGGGATTGAAGGTGAAGAGGTGGATGAGGAGCATGCCGATGGTGAGGTCGGCGAAGGCGACGGTTGTGAGGATTCCGAGGTGGAGGCTGACGAGGCTGAGCCAGAGCCAGGGGCGCAGGCGGCCGATGAGTGCGAGTGGGAGTGTTAGTAATTCGAGGGCTAGTGTGGAGTAGGTGAGGGCGTGGAGAATTGTTTCGGGGAGGCTGAGGATCAGATCGCGGATGGGGCCGGTTCTGGCGAGTGGGCTGAGGAGGACGCGGGTGATGGCGGAGCCGTCTTGCCAGGAGGGGCTGATGAGTTTTGTGTAGCCGGAGTAGGAATATCCGGCGCCCATGACGAGCCATGCGACGGTGAAAAACGAGCGGGGGAGTTGCCAGCCGCCGTTGGGGTTGGTGCGGCCGCGGGCTGACCATGCGCCGTAAGGTGTGGCGGGGATTGCCGCGTGGAAGAGGAGCATCCAGCCGACAAACGCCAGGGCGGGGTTGCTGATGAGTGGGTTTCGGCCAAATAAGCAGGCGCCGATGTACCAGATGATGATGGCCATGGCTTTGGAGCGGGCGCCGATTGCGAATGCGATGCTGGCGAGTGCGGCGATGCCGACGAGGAGTGTGGCGAACCAGGGGGCGTCGAATAGACTGAGGATGTTGGGGAAAACGTAGGCAAACGGGCTTGCGGATGCGTTGGGGAGTGCGCCGGTGTTTGAGAAAAGTTCGGCGGCCCAGGGCAAAAGGTGTACGAAGTGGATGGTGAGGTAGATGCCGAACAGCGCGCGCACGATGCTGTATTGGCCGCCGGTCCACTGGTGATCGAAGAGGTTTCTTTGTACAAAACTGGTCATGGGCATTCGATCTCGATGAGGGTTGGGAGCGGGCTGATATCGACGCCGGGGCGGGGTTCGTAGCGGACGCGCAGGTCGCTGGCGATGTCTTGTGGGTTGATTCCGAGTTCGACCAGGATGGGGGCGGGGCCGCACAGGGCGTAGGTGGCGGCGTCATCGAACATGGTGCGTGAGCGGGCGTCGCTGTAAAGGACGGGGCCGAACGCGAGGATTGCGCCGTAGACGTTTCGGCGGTTGTAGGGGCCGCGGAGCAGTGGGTAGATTTCGGGTGTGAGGGCGATGCTTTCGGTGCGGCCTTCGTGCGTTGTGTATTCGAGGAAAAAGAGGGTGGAGTAGGTTTCGAGGCCGCCGGCGACGGAGAAGACTTTGGGGGCGGGCGAGGCGACGGTGGCGGCGGCGATTCCCTGGACGGGGCCGAGGCCGGTGAGGGCGGCGACCATCTGGAGTAGGCCGAGAACGAGCAGTGCGATGGCGTAGTAATCGGCGCGCTTCATTCGGCGGCTCCGTCGCTGGATGTTGTAGCGGGTGCGGGGATGGGTTTTTGGACGTCTTTGCCGAAGAGCATGGGGAGGATTTGGAGTTCTTCGTCTTCTTCAAAGCCGCACTCGTATTCCAGGTTACGGGGGTTGTGGAAGGTTCCGAACATCATGTCCCAGATGGGCAGGTCGCCGTAGTTTGAGCGGTGAACGCCGCGTTCGTGGTGGATGCAGTGGCTTTCGGGGCGCTGAATAATATAACCGATCCAGTGCGGGGTGGAGACGTTCCAGTGGTAGAAAAATTCGGCCAGTCCGCTGAGGAGTGTGGCGTATGCGGCGGCTTCGGGGCTTATGCCGACCAGAAGATACAGGACAGCGCTGGAAAGTAGCGCGTTGGTCAGAATTTCTACCGGGCTTTTGTAGAACGAGGTGATGACTTCAAGGCGGCGCGGGCTGTGGTGAAACTGGTGGAAGTAGTTCCACAAAAACTGCGAGCTGTGGCGTGCGCGGTGCCACCAATAATAGACGAAGGTAAGGATAAAGTAGCCGAATAATCCAGCGAGTGATGGGTTCCAGTGGTCGAGCGACCAGGGGCGGTTGTCGGCCATCCAGCCGTCCCAGGCGATGCCTGCCAGATAGACGGCTGCTACCTGAATGCTGTTGAAGAAAATCGCGCGCGCCCACCAACCGGTAACCGCCGGCCATTTGCGGGCGGGGGCTAGTAATTCGACCACGATCATGGCGACGCCGATGGCGATTACTATGAGGACAATAGGGCTCATGGACAGCTCGCCGGATTTTGAGAGAAGAAAAGGAGTTTTCGTGCGGTGATTAAGTCGCGATTCGACGTTTATCAGAGGATGAAAGTGCACATTCTGTCAAGCCCTCAAGACTTGCGCGTATGCAATCGTGCCGGGCCAGGTTGCTGATGCTGAACAGCATTCGGAAGCGTTTGAAAATTAGTACACGTAAGCAGTGTACGGGTTTTGTTTTTGTTGATTGACACAATGGAGGATCATGTTGCATTTATAAATGGTCACCAAAAAAAGGTTTAGGCGCGGAAAGGTTGGGGCGGCACCTTCCGTGTATTTTATTTTGTCGCTTATTTTCTGTTTATGGAGAGTTATTATGAAGAAGTTGTCAGTACTTGCTGCTGTCGTCGGAATGTTCATGATGTTTGGTGCGCAAGAAGCATCTGCACAGCAGGCCGGTTACGGCATGGCCGGTTGTGGATTGGGTTCACTCGTGTTCGGTGACCAGGCTGGTTTTATGCAGATTTTTGCAGCTACAACGAACGGTACGTTTGCCTCGCAGACATTCGGAATCACGTCTGGAACTTCGAACTGCGTTGAGCGCGGAGTGGTTCGTCAGAGTGCCGAGCAAGAGGCATTCTTCGAAGCAAACTATGCCAATATCAAGTCCGACATGGTTTCGGGACAGGGCGAACACCTTGAGGCAGTAGCTTCGTTGTTTGGTTGCTCGGCTGAATCACATGCGAAGCTTGCCAGCTTCAGCCAGGAAAACTACCAGTCGATCGTGCCAAACGAGGCGACCACGTCGATGCAGGCTCTGTACACCTACAAGATGGCCATCAGCCTTGATGACAATCTTGCTGAATCCTGCGTACGTATCTAAGCTGTTCTGATTCCCTTACGGAATTTCCCTCCATGCAATTTAAGTTTGCGCAGCTAGCGAGCTTTGGCGCTCTACTCCTATTCTTATGTGTGAGCGCCAGAGCAGCAGCTGCGGATTTAGGCTACATCGATGAGCTCGTGTCTCAGGCTGAGACACTCGAGCTCGAATCAGACCGACAATGGATGACATTGCTGCATTATCGCCGAGTTCTGGGTGGTTATGAGAGTTATGTTGATTCGCCGGCGTTTTTTCTTGCGGAAAAGGCACAATAGATCCGAAGGCGGAGAGGCGTGCGACCGTGAAGGCGTTTTTCTTGCCGGCGGAGAGTTATCCGGCGCAGCAGGATAAAGACGTCGCGTTTGATCCTGCTAAAGAGCATCCTCAATGTCGGTTCGTGGCGCGTTATTCCTGGTTAAAAGAGCGTCTGAAATTTGATGAGGAGCGGCTGCCGGCGATTGCGTGCGTTGATTATGAGGAGTGGCGACAGGCCATTGGAGCACGTTCAGCGACGCTGATTTTTGCGGGCGCGTATGTCAATAATCCGGCGTCGATGTTCGGTCACACTTTTTTGCGGCTCGATCGCAGCGAACGTGGCCACGGCTCAAACCTGACGTCGTACGCAATCAATTACGCAGCACAGCCCTGGACCACCAACGCGCTAATCTATACGACGCTTGGGCTCACGGGTGGATTTGATGCCTATTTTTCAGTGCTGCCGTTTTATCTGCAGACGCGCGAATACTCAGATCTCGAAAACCGTGAGTTGTGGGAGTACGAACTTCATTTAAACGACGACGAACTGACGCGTATGGTCGCGCATATCTGGGAAATTCAGCCGTATTCGCTGGACTATTATTATTTTGACGAGAACTGCTCGTTTCATCTTTTGTCGTTGATGGAAGTCGCTCGGCCGAGCCTAGAACTGACCAAACAATTTCTTTTTTGGGCGATTCCAGCCGATACGTTGAGGGCGGCGATCGAAGCCGATGAGCTTGTGGGTGAACGCCTGCATCGTCCGTCAAAACGAAGCATCATGATGGCCAAACGCACACGGCTTAGCGCGGCCGAAGTAAAGCATGCCGCAGAACTCGGGCACGAACCAAACGCGTCGGCGCTGCAGTCCATTGTGTCGTTGCCGGTTGCGCGTCAGGCAGCCATCCTTGAGGCCGCTCACGCATTGTGGACGTTGCGCGATTTTCCCGAAAAGGACACGGTCGGGTGGAGTCAACAATTGCTCGTAGCGCGCGGCGCTCTCAAACACATTTCGGAACCCGTTTTGCCGCAATCACCGACGCCTCCCGAAGTCGGTCATGGCACGTCACGCGGTGGAATCAGCGGAGGAATCCGCACAGGCAATATCCCATTCTTGCAGCTTGAATTTCGCCCGGCCCTGCACGATCTGGCTGCCCCGGATGTGGGTTACGATGAGTTTTCTCAGATCGAGTTTCTCAATACCAGAGTTCGCGGCACGCTAAACGACGACAAACTCGATGTTTATCTTGAAGGTCTGGATATCATCAACATCTTGTCGCTCGCGCCCTTTGATTCCTGGAACCCGGCGTGGTCCTGGGGTGTGAGTTCAGGACTTGTGCGAATCCAAAAAGACACATGTCCGGAACACGGCTGTCTGGCCTACGATCTGGACGTTGGTTTTGGCGGCACGGTGAAGTTGGGGCCGCTGGCTATTTACATGTTGCTCGGTGGCGAAGTCGTGGCCGGCCCAGTATTCGAAAACTGGTTTCGCGTCGGGTTTGGACCCAGCGCCGGGCTGCGGCTTCGCGTGGGTGAGCTTATGCGGCTGGTCGTGCACACGCGCTATCCGTACCCTGTTATCGGTGAAAACTTCCCGCGACTTTTACCAAGGAGTTGGCAAGATCCTGATGTCGGTCCGTGGGCAAGTGAGGCGATGCTTTCCATCCGACTGTCCCAGAACTTTGAGACTCGGTTGCGGGCGAGCGCGGAGCGCTCGGTGGCTGAAGCAGGGCTGTCGGTTTATTGGTCCTGGTGATTCTTGTTGAATTTATGGGGCGAGTTGCAGGCGTTGCAACATCGATAACGCGATCGCACGGGCGTGTTGCGAGCGTTGCAACATCGATAACGCGATCGCACGGGCGTGTTGCGAGCGTTGCAACATCGATAACGCGATCGCACAGACGTGTTGCGAGCGTTGCAACATCGATAACGTGATCGCAGGGGTGTGTTGCAGGGGCTGAAAAAGGGTAAAAGTGACGGTAAAAGTAGTGTTTTTTTAGAATTTTATACAAATTGGTATGTTTAAAAAAATAAATGAAAAGAATTCGGTCAAGTGCTTGCCAGACGAAGTTCGGTCGCTAGGATGGCGGTCATCCCGAAGTAAGCCAGCAGTAGCGGCTCAGTTCAATCACCGAGGCGTTTGTTGAAACGTCTTCATTTGTTTGGAGGAGCAGATGAAAGTAATCCATCCCACGCTGTCGACAGAACATTATTGGAAGGAGCTCGTTTATACGTACGTGCGCCTTGATGCGAATCCGAAAACGAAGCCTCTGGCAGTTGGGGTTCGTACGCAATTGGAGAAGTTTGAGGATATTTCTCGTTCGGAGCGAGAAACGGAATGGGCAGTTGTTCAAGATCAGGCTCAAACTAATGCGGCGGATGAGCGTGTAGAAGGATATCTGCGGACGATGCATTCGGCGGTGCTGAATCTGGTAAAGCAAAACCGCAAAGATTCTCTTTATAAGACGTTGTTTCCGTCAGATTTTTCCAGTTTTCTGCGCACGAAACCTAAGGAGAAAAAAGAGGGTATTGAACGCATGAGGAAGGTGTTGGAACGGGGTGATTATGAAGATGAGTTTCGTGAGGCCCAGGAGTTGTTGTTTGATAAGGTATTGAGCGAAATTGATGAGATTCAGGGTCGTAAGATTGTGTTGGAAGAACGTCAGTTTAAGCATCAAACGGCAGTTCAAGCGTGGAAGAATGACATCAATACGCTTCGACGCGGGGTTTATGGCGATCTGCTCAAGTTTCCGGAAAGCTCCGATGCGGCGTGGTTGAAGAGCTTTTTCCGGGTAGCTAGAAAATCTCCGAAGTTGAGCGCATTGGCGAAATCGAAGAAAGAAGTCGCGCGCTTGCAAAAGAAGTTAGAGGAATTGACGTTGATGTATGCACAGGCAACCTCGGAGTCGGCAAAAGCCGTTTATAAGGTTGCAATGGAAGAGGCCAAGACGGAGTTGGATGAGAAGTATAGAGAGTTTATTAAGCATGGCGGAAAGGAGCCAAATCCGAAGCCTGATCCGCAACCAGTACCTTCTTCGGACGGTCTCGTGTCGTAGTAGGGCATTTTCTAAACAAATACATAAAAAAAACGCCCGTGGTCATGGAGATGGCCGCGGGCGTTTTTTTATTTTTTCAGGGAACTGAGAAGCCTCAGGTAAACTGGGTGAAAATGTTTTTCGATGATTGGTGGGCGCGGGCTTGGGGATTTGATGGTTTGGTCGGTGCGGTGTGGTCTTACAGTTAGGGGGGACGAACGAAGATGTGTTTTGGCCTGTGTAGAGGTCGAATCACCAGACTTTCGATAGACGGAGAGGCGGACTGATGGTTAACGACGAGACGCGCTATACACGATTTTTTGAAACTCTGGATGCGGATGACATTGCTGTGGTGGGCGGTAAAAATGCATCTCTTGGGGAGATGATTTCTTCTCTGAAACACAAGGGGATTGCGGTTCCGGATGGGTTTGCGACGACGGCGGCCGCGTACTGGCTTTTTGTTGAACACAACGATCTAAAAAAGCCTATTCAGGAGCTGATTGCGGCTTATCGCAGGGATGAAATTCAGTTGGGTGAGGTCGGGGAAAGGATTCGGCAGCTTTTTTGGGAGGGGAAGTTTCCGGATGTGGTTCGGGACGCGATATTTGCGGATTATGACGCGTTGTGTCGGCGTAATCAGACTGAAAATATGGATGTGGCGACGCGGAGTAGTGCGACGGCGGAGGATTTGCCGGAGGCGAGTTTTGCGGGCCAGCTTGAGACGTATTTGAATGTGACGGGGCATGAGGAGTTGGAGCGGGCTTGTTTGCGGTGTTTTGCGTCGTTGTTTACGGACCGTGCGATTGTGTACCGGGAGCATCATGGTTTTGAGCATACGGAGATTGCGCTTTCGGTGGGGATTCAGAAGATGGTTCGCTCAGACCAGGGCAGTGCGGGGGTAATGTTTACGCTTGATACGGATACGGGTTTTCCGGATTCGGTGGTGATTAATGCGGCGTGGGGGTTGGGGGAAAACGTCGTTCAGGGGGCAGTTAATCCGGATCAGTATGAGGTTTATGCGCCACTTCTTTCGCGTGCTGAGGTGGTTCCAATTATTGGAAAACATCTGGGGGATAAGGCTCAGAAAATGGTTTATGCCGGGGGTGAGGGTGGTTTGAAAACCATGAATGTAGCGACGACGGGAGAAGAGCGGGCGGCGTTTGTGCTGGGGGACGACGAGATTATTCAGCTGGCTCGGTGGGCGCGGATTATTGAAGAACATTCCGGTCATGCGATGGATATTGAGTGGGCAAAAGATGGTCCAACGGGTGAGCTTTATTGTGTGCAGGCGCGGCCGGAGACGGTGCATTCGCAGGCGCAGGGTGGGCAGATTAAATCTTATAAGCTCAACGAAACTGGTGAGGTGATCGTTGAGGGGATGGCGATTGGGCAGGCGATTGCGTCGGGGAAAGTCATTGTGTTGGAGGGTGTGCATCAAATTGATCAGTTTGAGGAAGGTGCGATTCTGGTAACGCCGATGACGGACCCGGATTGGGGGCCGATTCTCAGTAAGGCGGGTGGGATTATTACGGAGCAGGGTGGTCGGACGTCGCATGCGGCGATTGTCAGTCGTGAGATGGGGATTGGCGCGATTGTGGGTGCGAAGGATGCGACCAGGCTGATGCGAAACGGGCAGACGGTGACGATTTCGTGTGTGGAGGGCGATGTGGGGCGAGTGTATGAGGGGGCGCTTGATTTTGAGTCGAGGGTGCTTGATGTGGACGATGTGCCGGCGACGCAGACGAAAATCATGATGAATATTGCGAATCCGGGGGCGGCGATGCACTGGTGGCAGCTTCCGGTTCAGGGCATTGGTCTTGCGCGGATGGAGTATTTGATAAGCAACATGATTCAGATTCATCCGATGGCGTTGGTGCGTTTTGATGAGGTTAACGAAGCGGATCGGCGGCGGATTGAAGAGCTGACGGTGGGCTATGATGATCGAAGCGAGTATTTTGTGGAATTGGTGGGGCGTGGGATTGCGAAGATTGCGGCGGTTCAATATCCGTCGCCGGTGATTGTGCGACTGAGTGATTTCAAGACGAATGAGTATGCGCAGTTAATTGGTGGACGCGGGTTTGAGCCTGTGGAGAGTGATCCAATGTTGGGCTGGCGTGGGGCTTCGCGATATTATAGCGACGACTATAAGGAGGGGTTTGCGCTGGAATGTCGGGCTATCAAGAGAGCGCGTGATGAAATCGGGTTGGATAATATCATTGTGATGGTGCCGTTTTGTCGTACGCCGGACGAGGGTCGGCGGGTGATAGAGGTTCTGGCGGAAAATGGGTTGGAGCAGGGGCGGGGTGGGTTGAAGGTTTATGTGATGGCGGAGCTTCCGTCGAATATATTGCAGGCTGATGAGTTTGCGCGGATTTTTGATGGGTTTTCGATTGGAAGTAATGATCTTACGCAGCTCACGCTTGGGGTGAGTCGAAATTCTGAGCGCTTGTCTGAGCTCTTCGATGAGCAAAATTCGTCGGTGAAGTTTTTGATACGTCATCTGATTGAGGTTGCGCATCAGTATGGGCGGCCGGTGGGGCATTGTGGTCAGGCGCCGAGTGATCATCCGGCGTTTGCGGAGTTTTTGGTAGAGGCTGGGATCGATTCGATTTCGGTAAATCCGGATAGTGTGCTGGATGTGATTGCGCATGTGGTGGCGGCGGAGGAGCGTAAATTGCGGGATAGGGAAATGGTTCGTGGTGATGTGAATGAGGGGTATTCTCCTTTTCATTGATGGGGAAAGCTGGAGTTTTGTGGCATATCGGGCGTTCGATTTTTGGTGAAATGTGTTAGATCCGACGCATATTGGTTGGGTGAATTTGTTGATTATTTTTCTGTAAATGTGAGCTTGTTGTGCGTTGTTTTTCGGTTTTGAAAGTGTTGTGTGTGCTTGGGGTTGTGGCGTTTGTTGGTATTGGTTGCAAGGGGAAGACTGCTGCCGTGTCGACAGACGTGTTGGCTGGGGAGTCGGCGGTGGTGACGGAGTCGGAGGTGTTGGGGGCGGTGGAGTCGGCGGTGGTTTTTCCGAGCAATGGGTGGGCTTGTGAACAGGCGGCGGCGGATGGGATTGGGCGTTGGATTCAGGCCTGGCGTTCTGTGTATATGGCGGAGTTTCCGGCGACGGTTCCGGGTGAGCGGTATTATTATATGCCGGATTCGGAGGATGTGCTTTTTGTGCGTGTTGAAACGGATGCGTTGTATGTGGACGACGCGCGGGAGGCTGGCAGGGTAAAAATCGGAGAGCTTGGGGAGTTGCCGAGCGAGATCGCGCGGCGAATCGGGGATGCGGTGCCGTTCGTGGTGTTTTTTGAGCTGGGGGAAGGTGTGACGGCCGAGCGTTTTCAGCAAGTTCTGGCGGTTGTGGAGGAGATTTCGGAGGTTTCGTCGGTTCGGGAACGCGTGGTCTTAACGTATCGTGCGCCGTCGGAGATGTTTGAGGTCGTGAAGTTGCCGGAGGCATTGCAAAATGAAATGCAGGCAATCAAAGCGGAAACGAAGGCGACGCTTGTGCAATTGAAGGAGGAGGATCGCAGGTATTATGTGCATCCGCGGGCCGAAGCGATCGAAATCGATTTGTTTGACGCGTGTAGTGAGCTTGCGCAAGTGATTCAGGATGCGAACGACAAGCCGGCGGAGGAGTTTATTGCGGATTTGGAAACGGGGTTTGGGCCGGCCTGGGTTTCGTGCGGTTGTAAGGGAGATATTGAATCGTTTTTGGCGCTTAGAACAAATGTATTTATGACCAAAGATCAGTATCATCTTGCGCAAAGTGTGGAGCGTGCATGGATGGATTCGTTGCTAGCCGAGCTGGATTCAAAACGCTGGAATGAGATGGTGTATACACTGTCGCATTGATCTTGCTGGTTCTACACGACTCTTGGTGGGGGAATTGATTCTTTACTTTGATTCGATCCGCCTAGCTTTGTGAGTAGCGGCACAGCCCTATCGGGGTTGTGAACAGGCGAGTGGTAGAAGTTTAGAATACGGACGACTGATGGATGGTCGGGCATATAGAGTTCTTGTTTTGGGGGACCTTCCGGAAGTCAGAGATATTTTTTCGCGAGAAATATTCAGGGAAAATACGCCGGTAACGCCGATTCAGGTGAAAGATCACGACGGGTTTGAGGAGGCGCTGAATGCGGACGAGGTTTACAGCCTGATACTGATGGACGTGATGCCTTATGGACTGGAGGTACTGGAGCAGGTTCATAAATTTCGGCCTGCGTGTCCTGTGATCATGATCGGGGATGTGTCTCAGGCCAGTCTGATACTGGAGGCGCTGCGTCGGGGGCTGGAGGGGTATGTCCTTCGAACTGACGGCTCAGTTGCAGAACTCTTTATTGATCTGCTGGCGGAGGAGATTTTTGCGAAGCTCATGCGCTATGTCGAGCCGCCTACGATGGCCAGTCCGAGTGCGGATGAGATTTACCGCTATGCGCAGTATCACAATGTAAAGGAGCCGTTTTTCGTCGTCGCGCCCAAACGTTATCTGCTTTATTTCAACCAGGCGGGGCGTAACCTGATTGAGTCGGTGCATGGCAGGGTGGTTCGGGCGGGAGAGCCGGTTGAAACGTGGTGGCTTGAGCCGACGGCTGAAAAGTTTCGGGCGACGATAACGGAGGTGTTTGCCGGTTATGAAACGGTGCATGAACACAGGTTTGAAGCGCTTCCGGAGCCGGGGTTGCGAGAGCTGTATTATCAGCCGGTTATCGATCCCACAGGGCGTACGATTGCGGTTTCGATCTCGGTGCATCAACCGGCTCGGCCGGAGCTTCAGCGCGCCTGGTTTATGCACAAAACAGCGGAGTTGCTGGCGTGGGTGGGGCATGAGAACAACAATTTGCTCAATATCTTGATGTCGAATGCAGATCTGCTGTCGATGCGGCTGGCGGAACTGGGCGACGAGGAAGCGTTGAGTCGGATGCAGGCGATTGAGTCGGCGATTGAGCGCGCGATTCGTTCGACGCAACAAATGCAGGCGTTTAGCAGTACGGGGGTGATTCAGCCCGAGCGTCTTGAGCTGAATGGGTTGATCGATGCGATGCTGGAAGTGATGCGTGGTGAATTGGCATCGAATATCGAGCTGGTTTTTCGGCCGGCTGACAAGCATCTCGAAATCTATAGCGACCGTCGGAACTGGGAAACCGTTGTGAGTACACTGGTCCGAAATGGTGCCGAGGAAATGCCTGGCGGTGGCCGTATTCAGCTACAAACACGCTCAATTATCAACTCGCCGAGTCGCGTAGGGTTGCCGGTGGGGCCGGGGAGTTATGTGTTGCTGGAAATCGTTTTTGACGGACGGGTGATGGCTGATTGGCTACAAGATCGACGTTTCGACCCGTTTTTTACGCTTCGGAAAAACCCGGGGTATGGCGGTCTGGAGCTGGCGACGGTCAAAAACATCATCGAACAGGGGGGAGGGAAAATTACTCTTCGGGACACCGGACAACGGACGGCCGTTCAGATCTATTTTCCCGTGGCTGGAGAGACTGAATCATGACGAAAGATAAGAAGAAGCTATTACTCGGTAAGGTTGTGGA
>JBEBSM010000062.1:0-12986 GCA_040394315.1 Lujinxingia vulgaris | reverse complement strand
AGCAGATGCCATTGCGAAAACACCGAACGAAGCCACGGTTTCAGTTAGTTGTTGGCAAGTTCTGAATATAGGTTTAACGATCATGAACAAAACCGTATTGATTATTGAAGACGAAACCGAACTTCGCGAAATGCTCGCCAGTACTCTGAAACTGGAGGGATACAGTATTATTGAAGCCTCCAACGGTCAGGAGGCGATCGATTATCTGAACACCACCGATAGCGCACAACCGAACATGATTTTGATGGATCTGATGATGCCTGGCATGGACGGCTGGGCTTTCCGAAGCGAAATGCTGCGAGATCCGCTCATCGCGTACATCCCTGTTGTGGTCATTTCTGGAAATTCCAATGTCACGCGCGTGGCAAAATCCATGCACGCCAATGCGCATCTATCAAAACCGTTTAGCATGGAAGCGCTGGTCAAGACGGTGAAAACCCACTGGCTCGATGACAGCGCGCAACGCCAGTATACGCAGACTGTTATTGAGACGATGCAAACGGTCGTCAACCGGCTCTCGAATCTGATCGCTACGCTGTTACAGCAGGCCGCCTTTACCGACGATCGATTGCTCGTCAATCCGCGTCCATTCGATACCAAAGATCTCATCACAACGATCGCGGGCGAGCATCGTGCGCAGGCTATCAAAAACAATACAGATCTTGAGATTTCGATTGCGGACAACCTCGCCCCACTCTACGGAGATCCTGAAGTCGTCGGCCTGATTTTGAACAATCTGCTCGAAGACTCGATCAATACGATGATGGGCGGTGAAATTGAGATTTCCGCCTACACCGATGAGGGCACGCATTACATCGCGGTACAAAATATCGGTGGAACGCTTCACACCGAGTCCACGATGAACCCGGTGAATTTCACGCCGATCGCGTCCGATGAGCCGCAGACGTCATCGACAAAACCTGAAGATGCAAAGGGTGCAGCATCATCCAACGCATCGGGCCGCCCCACAGCGCCTGGTGTCGGTCTGGGCCTTACGCTGGTGCGCGAGATTTTGACCTCACTTCAGGCGCATATCGAACTTCAAAGCGATCCGAACGGCGGCAACACCTTTACGCTTGTGTTGCCAGAGCTCAGCCAATCCAAGCAGGCTCGCGTCGGTTAAGTCGATGATAAATCAGTACTTTCCGCCCCAGAGTTTTCGTTTTCTCGCACGATTCAGCAAATAGCTTTCGTCGAGCAATTCAAAATCCTCGGGCGGAACGTCGTCCTCACTGATCAAATCCTTATCCAGCACCGAAATACCGGCGGTATGAACGGTATTAGGATCCCCGGAAATCAATGGATGCCACCACGCAAGACGCCGCCCTTCCGCCAGGCGTCGATACGCGCAGCTTTCCGGCAGATATTCGATTTCAGCGATATTTTCGGGCTCTAATTTCACGCAGTCATCGACCTTTTTCAGCCGATTTGGATAATCGCTGCAGCGACACGTTGCGATATCAAACAGTCGGCAAGCGATTCGGCTTTCGACGACCTCTGCGGTATCTTCATACTCAAATTTCTGCAGACAGCATCGTCCGCAGCCATCGCACAGCGATTCCCACTCGGGAACGGTCATTTCTGCCAGGGTTTTACGCTCCCAGAACGGTCTATCATCTTCCATAACCTGCTCACTTCTTGATGGTTTTTATCGACCGCCAATGACCGTCGATGCGCTGCATACGCGTGACGCCATCATCCACCGGCGTCCCAAGTGCATAGTTCGGATCTTCGTGCGGATATTCCAGGTCGCCGGGCATCAGCATCTGCATAATACCGTCGAATTCACCGATATGCGGTAAAATAGCGGGTGGATTTCGCACCTTTGCGTATTCGATAACTTCTTCAGCACTCGAAAACGCACAGAGCTGCTCAAGCGTGCGAATCGTCGGCGGCGAGAGAAGTAAACTGTTAGAAAGGTATCGTTTTAACGCATCTTCAGGACGAATCCAGAGACTGTCTGTCGTTTCGACGGCATCGTGCAAGGGACGTTGGTTTGGCGGCAAAATCGTAACAAAAAATCGCGTATCGAATCGTCTGTTTTCGATATACGGCGTGATCCAGTGTGCAAAATAGCCGATATTTTCAAGAGAAATTACCAGATCTTCGCGTTCGGCAACCTCGCTCAGCGATATTTCGCCTGAAATCAAGTCACGTCGATACGCTGCAAAGCGCTCGGCCACCTGCGGATCGCTGGTCAGATCGATCCACGCCTGGCAGCCGGACCGGCACGCCAACAAAATGCCGGACTCTTCGAATGTTTCGCGAACGCCGGCCAGATACAAACCCAGGCCCAAAAACGACGGCTGCTCAATCGCAAGTCGGTCACATGCATCCAATGTGGACATTCCTCGCACACGACCCGCCGCTTGTTCACTGCAATCGCTTGGATCGAGTTTTCCGCCGGGATACACGTACACATTGGCCATGAAACCACTGTTGTGATGGCGTTGGACCAAAAACACTTCGAATCCGGCCGTGGCTTCGCGCAATACAATTACGGTAGCTGCATCGACCAGTGGAACACCTTTTTCTGGCAAATCTCTATCCTTAAGAAAGTCTCGTTAACCGGCAATTTGTTTGTCTTTCGCCGGATCTTCAGCCACATTTTCTGTTTTATCAGGCAATCGACGCTGCGTTTTGAGCTGTTTTGAAGGTAAAAACACCATCTTATTTACCAACATCCAGACACCACCAAGGATGGTGGCGATCAGTAGTAGTGCAATCACCAGACCAATATAGCTAATGGGTGCGGAAACCATTTCGATAATCTCCCAAGTCTTCAAAAACTTACATAATATTTCGAAATCAACCACATAGAAAGCACGGTTCCGAGCGTACTTCCGATATTCGCCAGGAGCAAAACGAGCACAACACGCGCCAGCCGATTTTTCCACCAGCCTGATAGCTTGCGGATGTCATCACCCACGGTTTCAATCTCGCGAATACTGGGCGGCGTCTTAAAAACCTGAACCATTGCCCCGACCATTCCTGCACCCAACAGCGGGTTGAGTGAAACAAACGGTGAGGTTACCGCCACTGCCAACACCGTCCAAAAATGCCCATAGGCAGCGATGGTAAAAAGCCCTGCCAGCACGAAATGACAGGCAAACCAGATTTGCGCGGTATTGGCCATGGTTTCTGGATCGCCAAGCATAAATCCGGCAACAAATAGCCCGATTAAGGCCAGGGAAACCAGCCACGGCAAAACATTGGCAAACCGACTTCGTACGGGAAGGTAAGAAACCTCCGCCAATCGCGCCTCGATGGTTTCGGCAGCACCCCCAAAGTCATTTTGGAGGCATGCCAAAACACCTTCAAAATTTGCAGGTCCGACAATCGCAACGATACGTTTTGAAGAAGCTGCAATCGTGTGGATTGAGTGGGCGATATAATAATCACGTTCATCGACCAGCACGTGTTTGATAGCCGGAAGTTGTCTTTCTAAGCGATCGACCACGCGCTCCGTGATATTTTCATTGCGCTTGTGAAGATGCTTGTCCTTTCGTTTTCGCTGCAACGTGCCAAACGTAAGAGCGAGCAATAGTTTTGGCCGACTCCAAAACGGTGTTTTGCGCCACGCGCGCACACCGGTTGTCAGGATTTCACGATCTGCCAGCACGACATTTGCGCCGAGTTCACGCGCCGCCTGCACGGCAACCCACATCTCATCGCCCGGCTCCAGTGATGTGAAGCGGGCGAGTCGTTTATGAAAAATCCGCAGCGCAAGATGGGACGATAACAGGGGAAGTTGCTTGCGTCGCATTACCTGAATCAGATCAAGCTTTTCCCAGGCCGCTCGGTCTTCAAGCCAGTTCAAACGCTGCGTATCCAGCTCGACACAGACCTCATTGGGCTGTTCGGTGCTCAAAATTTGACGGATTTCAGCAACCGACTCCGGACAAACGTGTTCGCAAGCGAGCACCAAAACTTCGCGATCCGGTAAAATCAGTCGATGTTGAATAATATTCATAAAGTCCAGCTTTGTATTGAAATGAAATACACGAAATCCACACTGCAGACGTGCTGACAAACGCCTTGTTCTCAGGTACTTTGCGCGATGTTTCCTAACCGCAACAGCCCGAAATCAAGGATTGTGAAAAATGACCACGAAAATGTTCGCAGATCTTCACTGCCATCCAACGTTCTATGGCTTTAATCGCATGCGCAACACTCCAGCGCTTGAAGATTCTTCGGAAACCTTCGATCCATGGCACGAACTTCCCTCGGATCAGACAAGCCTTGAAGCAGGCGGTCGCGCAACGAATTATTCGCAGGCCAGCTTTGCACGCATGAGTCAGGGAAACGTCCGACTGGTTTTCATGTCATTTACTCCGATTGAGCGTGGCTTTTTTGAAGGCAGCGCCAGCGGTGATGAGTATGCCTTTACCAGCGAGCTTTTGCGACTTGCATCAGGGTTAACTCTTGTTCGCAGCTCACAAAAGCTGCTCAACGGCCAACCCGATATGGCTTTTCGCGAAATCGGCAAAATTCTACGCAATACAGGCCCGTTGCGGCAGATCGTCCAATCCGTGTTTCTAAAATACAGTTTTCGCCGGATCCGGCACATTATTTCCGGCAAATACGACTACTGGGAAGAATTTCTCAAGGAATACGAGTTCTTACGCAGCAGCGATAGTAAACCGGTTCGCACGACGCTGCAAACTGGTGACGAAACGGCTGCAATCGAAGGCTGCTACCATCTGGTGCAAACGCCACGTGTGCTGGAACAAATCATTGATGGTACAAACAGCGATATGGCTGTCCTTCTGACCATTGAAGGAGCACACACATTTTCGGTCGGCCCTGATCAAAAGCCGGTCGCAACCGAAGTAATTTTTGAGCGCATTGCGACGCTTAAATCACTTCCTCACCCGATTTTCTTCATCACGCTTGCACATCATTTCGACAACGGTCTGTGCGGCCATGCCCACAGCCTGCCCGATGCTGGCCAGGCTGTGATGGATCAGATTCCGCGCATGAACGAAGATTTTGAGCGCAAAGATGATCTTGGCCTGCGTGTTGTGCGCGAACTTCTTGATATCGATGCAGGTCTGGCCGACAAAAACGGCCGCCGCATCCTCATCGACTGCAAGCACATGAGCGCACGTTCCAGAAAATCTTATTACGACGAGATTGTTCGTCCCTACAACGAAAAGAACGCGACGTTAACGGCCGCTGAGCGCAAGAAATCACCGAAATTACCGGTACTTTTCAGTCATGCTGGATACGCAGGCGTCACATCGCTCGATGAAATGATCGAAAACGCGCCGCTTGAAAACGATCAGTATCGCAGAAGCCCATTTTACTCCTGGAATATCAACCTGTCGGATGAAGACGTTCGCATGGTCCACGCCAGCGAGGGTCTTATCGGCCTGTGTTTCGATCGCAGAATTTGCGGCGTTCTACCCGGCGAAAAAGTGCCCGTCGACAACTGGCCGCGCATCATCCTCAACCAAATTTTTGGACTGGTTGACGTCATCATGCTCGACGATCGCTTGAAAGCCGGCGAGAAACGAAAAATTTGGGATACGATAACGCTTGGAACGGATTATGATGGCGTAATCGACCCGATAGCCATTTATCCTACGGCCGCAAGCCTTCCAAAATTTGCCGAAGACCTGCGTGCCCTGCTCCATGAATACAGTCATACACGCATGATTGATCGAATTGGCGTCGACGAACTGGTCGAGAAAATCGCCTGGAAAAACGCCTATACCTTTGCACAAACGCACTTTCCCGCGGCTTCCCGCGATCTGGAGAAACTATGAATTGGCTTATGTTACGCGGACTTGCACGAGAACAACGTCACTGGGGAGATTTTCCTCAATCCTTTATGGCCGGCGTATCTGGCGCAAAAGTACACCTGCTCGACTTGCCCGGCGCGGGCACGGAATTTGAGCGCATCTGTCCGTCCAGTGTGCCGGCGATGATGGAAGACCTGCGCGAGCGCTGGCAAAAACTCAAGGCCGACAACCCCGGTCCCTGGGGATTGCTCGGCGTTTCGCTCGGCGGCATGATCGCCATGCAATGGTGTGCGGATCATCCAAAAGATTTCGAACGCGTGGTACTCGTAAACTCAAGCGCACGAAACCTCAGCGCGCCACACCGACGCATGGGTCTGAGCGCCCTTCCTCGCCTGGCGATGACACTCGTCGACAAAGATCCGGTCGCCCGGGAACGTCGTGTTCTCGGCGTTATTACGCGTCTGAACCCGGAAGAAATCGACCGTGTCGCCAAGGAATGGGCCGTTTACAGCCAGGATCGCCCGATCAGTCCGCGCGCAGCGATCACCCAGCTTTTGGCTGCGGCACGTTTTCGCGCCCCGCTTCACATCACCACCCCACTACTCGTCCTCGCTGGCGCGCGTGACATACTTGCAGATCCGATGTGCGCGTACCGTTTGTCACGACATTTCAAAGCCCCACTTCACGTGCATCCGTCCGCTGGTCACGATCTTCCGCTCGACGATCCCACCTGGATCAGCAAACAAGTCCAGACCTGGATCTCGTAACACCGCTCACTTATCTTGAATCAACGGCACTATTATGGGTATCGCGTTCGAAAAACTCACGCCGCTCCGTTTTGACGGCGAACTTACTCCTCCGGTAACACGCGAAGCCTGCGTTTTAGGACCTGGTTGCGTCATCGATCCCCCGGTCGTGCTCTCCCCCATGGCTGCAGTTACCAATCCACCGTTTCGCGCGATTTGCCGTGAACTCGGTGCCGGCATGGTCGTTACCGAAATGGTCTGCGCCGTCACACTCGCCAATGGCTGCAAAAAAACGCTCGAGTTGGTCGATCTACGTCCGGGAGAACGTCCCGTCGGTGTCCAACTCTTCGGCCGCGATCCAGGCGCACTTGCCGCGGCCGCTCAAGTTGCCCAGGAACTTGGTGCGGCCAGCGTCGATCTCAACATGGGTTGCCCCATGCGAAAGGTCGTCAGCAGCGGCCACGGCGCAGCGCTATTACGCTCTCCAAAACTCGTTTACGAAATTTTTCGTGCCATGTCCGATGCCGTTACCATTCCTGTTACCGGCAAAACACGCGCAGGCTGGGAAGGAACCGACGCCATTGATGTCGCACACGCAATGGCCGATGGCGGCGCGGTCGCAATCACAATTCACGGCCGCACGCGCAACGATATGTACGATGGGCACGTCGATCTTGACGTAATTCGTGAACTAAAACGCGCCGTTGATATCAAAGTCATCGGCAACGGAGACATTCGCGATTACGCCAGTGCTCGCCGCATGTTCGCGGTTACAGGCTGCGACGCCGTCATGGTCGCTCGCGGATGCCTCGGCAATCCGTGGGTATTCCGAGAAATCGCCGCAGATCTGCGCGGCGAACCCATCCCGGCGCCACCGACTTCGGCTGAAAAAGCCGCGCTTTTAAACCATCATTTCGAATTGTATCTGGAAACATTCGGCGAAGTACGCACCTGCCTGGAAATCCGAAAACACCTCTTATGGTATTTTCGCGGCACACCCGCCGAACTCGTCTTGCGACAGCAGATGCGAAACCTCACAACGATCTCGTCCATCCAAGAAATCATCGACATCGCGATTCATACGACTGAATAAGCCGTCGTCGCAAAAAGTCATTCTGACTTATCTATGAGAACGCGCGTATCGGTTTGCCCAGGGTATTTTTACAATCAAAACCTCAACACATCCCGATGATGCGTTGAGGTTTTTTGGTGATCGGGATCAGTCGATCGACGCGGTGGGCGTCAGTGAGTGAACATAGTTCTTGACGCTTTGCTCAAGCTGTTCGCATAAAAACGTGCGGAGATCGTCGGGGTGAATGATGTGGGACAGCGAGCCTACGCCCTGAGCACGTTCGATGGAGTGGACGGCGTCGAATTCCTGCGCAACCTGGGCCTGCGTTTCACTGCGGATTTTGTGGTGCATATCCAGTCGTTGGCCTTCCGGGCATGAGGTCAGGCGCGGATCTGCGGCGGTGCGACGGTCGACAAGCGTGGGGAAAACGACGGCGGCCGCAGGTGCGCCACCGATGACGCTCGCGTACGTTCCGTGCAATGCGCTGGATTGGAGCTGTGAATTTAGCTTTTGTGAGAACACGACGAATGCACCGCCGTGGTAGCGGGCGATTACCGAAAACAGGATGGGGCCTTTGAAGTTTACGACGGCACGCGCGATTTCTGCGCCGTACTCCAGTTGGCGTTCGCGCAAGGATTCTGGCGAGCCATCGAAACCGGAAAGGTTGGCGAGTACGACGACGGGCTGGATGCCGCTGGCGGCTTCGATTGCGCGCGCAACCTTACGAGATGATTGAGGAAATAGCGTTCCGCTCATCCAGCTTTCTGGGCCGTCGATGGGGCGCACGCCTTTGCGGCGGACGGGGTGGGACTCGATGCCGATGAGTGTAATTGGCTGGCCGCCGAGTTGTCCGTGCGATGTAACTGCGGATTCGGCGCCTTCGAGTCCGGCCCAGCGCTCGAGTGGTCGAACGTCCTGATCTAAGATCGCGGACATGATCGCGCGAATCTGGAAGGGGCGTTTTCGGCCGGGGTTGGTGGAATCATCGAAAATATCGGAGATGGTTTCGAATCCAAAAACCGAATCGCTGCCGGTCTGGCAGGCGTTTCTGTCGAGGAGATCTGGTGTCGGTATGGGGGTTGTATAGGGTTGGCCGGGCGGAATGTAGGTCAGTTCGTAGTGCGCGAGCAGGATGCGGTAGGCGTCGAACAGATCTGTGGCGACGTACTGAGCCTGGCCGTTGGGAACCATGATTTCAAGTCCGCCGATGCCTTCGTTAGTTTCGGCGGCGACCGAGCCGGAGTATTCGAGCGCGCGGCGGCCGGTCAAAATCATGTAGCCGCGTGGCGTCATGACGAGTGCGCCTTTGCAGTGCATGAGCATGGTCGCTTCGGCGTTCCAGTAGCTTTGCGCACCGACACATGGGCCGTCTACGATGACGTGGATTGTCTGGCCGGCCTGCGTGAATTCGACGATCCGCCGCAGGACGTGTGCGGTCCAATCCAAGTTTTCGGTGCCGGATTCAAAGCTGATTCGTGCGCCGGACGACAGTGCAACCCACTCGATGGGGAGTTGGTGTTGTTCGGCCCAGTCGATTGCGGCGATGATGCGTCGGCATTCTTCTTCGCCGAGTGAACCCATGGTGCGGGTGGCGTCGCCGAGAATAACGACGCGCCGGATGCCTTCAGAAAACCGTGGCGAGTGCGTGGTTGCGACGCCGATTACGAGGTTCGCGGCGTTCTGGCCCCATTTTCGCCCGCGGACGGAATGCAGGACAAGACTGTTTTCGTCGATGAGGTCAAGTTCTTCAAAATCGCCGTTCTGGCAGAGCCAGGATACGATTTCGTACGGATAAAACAGTCCACGTTTGCGCGCTTTGATGATGCCGCGCTCGTGTGCTGTGATGCCGGATTCTTGAACAACCGTGCTCAGCGCGCTTCCAGAAATTTCGTGGACGCTTGCGCCCATACCGCCGGAGTTCGGAAACTCGATCAAAATGCGTTCGGGAGTGTTTTGCGCGTCGGAGCTTCGGTGGGCGCTCAATACGATCTTATCGAGATCGAGATCGAGTGTTTGGGGTGCGATTCTTTTTGCAATTTTTTGGAGTTCGGAATCGCTGAGCGCTATTTGTGGGTGAATTTGCAGGACAATTCGGTTCCACTCGAGTCGAAGTTTGGGGAATTGTGCGCGCGCGTGTCGGATGGCGGTCGCAGCCTGGAGAAGCGTTTTCTCGAAGCCAGGAATGCGGAGTTTTCCGTCTTCTGAAATGGGTTCGAACGTGTCCACGCGGCCAAGCGCGAGCAGGCGAACGTCGTCTTCGATTTCGCGGTGGCGAGCGAGTAACAGCGTGATGCTGTCCAGGTTTGATGGGATTTCGGTGACTTGTTGGAGTGAAAAATTCGTCCATCCGGCCAACAGTTCATCGGCAAATTCAAGTTCTGCAGCGGGAGTTTCGGCCAGCGTATCTACAAGGGGTTGGCACCAACGGGCGATGAAGTTCCAGGTTTGCGCAGCGAGTTGCCATTTGCGGTCGTGGGCTGCGCGGACGGCGTATTGTTCGAGCGCGTCGCGACACGTACTGTGCGTCCAGGCGAAGGTTTGTGCAGCGAGTTCGCAACGTATTGGGATGGTGAGACGTTCTGGCGTGAGTGCTTCCTTGCGTTCGAGTTCTGCAAGAACGGCGTGCACGATGATGTCGAGATCTGCGCGATCGTTGCGTGCTTGAAACAATCGCATGAGCGTGTTGTCGACGCGCGTTTCTGAACGAGAATTTTCGTGCAAGTGCGTGAGTCCATGCAGCTTGAAAAACTGTTCGAGTCTGGCGAGGAATTTGGGACTGAGGACGTCGTCGTCCAGGCGACGTTGGCGCAAGAACCAGCCGAGTTGTTCGCGGCTGGATTCGCGTGCTTCGTTGGTCGCGTCGTCGTCGTCGCCGTGCAAAAACAGGCAATCTTGCACGAGGTGTGCGCTGAGTAGATCGAGCAGGTTTTCGATCGAGATTTCGCTCTTTTTCGCGGCCATATAAGCAATTGCGCGCTTGAAAAGCTCTTGTTCGACGTCGTAACCGAGGATTTTGGCCATCAAAACGTCGGCGACTTGAAGCGGTGCACGTTCGCGTTTTGGAAGGACAACGGCCGGTGGTTTTTCGGCTGCCGGGTTGGTTTCGTCGGTAATATCCGAGCTGATAGCCTCGTCCAATTCCGGCTCAATTTCGATGAGCAGATCTCCGACAGCGACCGAATCCGACGCGGCGACGTGCAGCTTTTTGATGATGCCACGGACAGGCGCAGCGACCGGAAATTCCATCTTCATCGCTTCGAGCGTTATCAGACGCGCGCCGGCTTCGACAAATTCGCCGACGTGAACATGGACAAAACTGACGGCGGATGGAATCGGGGCAAGAACGCCACCGTCCGAAACGCGCTCAAAACCGTGTGCAACGCCTTCGACTTCGATCTTAATATCGGTGGAAGTCGGGATGCGCAAAACCGAATACCGGCGGCCTTCGATTTCGAGCGACATCGAGCTTGCGCCCGTCGAACGTGCTTGAACGACGGCTTCCCACGGTCCGCAGCACACGTGGTAAGTCATCGGCGAGAGCGTTGCGACCTGGATATCGACGAGTTCGGTGCCAACAAGATATTTGAGCGAGCGCGGTCCGGCGGCCGGCACGCGGCGTGGCAATCCGGAGAGTGCTTCTGCGAAAAACAGCAGCGAATCTTGCCGGCGCGCGCTCAGATGATCGCCAATTGCTGCGGCCGCAAGTGCAAGCGCCAGGTGTGGTCGCTGGTAGGATTTCGGGCGGTTTGCCAGATGTTCGTCGTCCAGCCAGCGAGTCCAAACAGGGCCGGCGCGAAACATCGGTGCAGCGAGGATTTCAAGCAAAAGCGCGCGGTTGGTAAGCCCAGTTTCTACCGCACACAACGTGTCGTGAAGCGCGGCTTCCTGACGAGCGAGCGCGTCTTCGCGATCCACGCCCCAGGTGATGATTTTCGCGATATTCGAGTCAAACGCCGACGAAATCGTGTTTCCTTCGGCGTACGCGGCATCGACGCGGATCCACGGACCCTGTGGCGGCACAAAACGCACGATATTTCCGGTGCGCGGCGCGAAATGATCGTCCGGATCTTCCGCATTCAGCCGCGCTTCGATCGCACTTCCGCGCCGCTCGGGACGCTGCATTTCATCAAGCCTTGCACCCTGCGCGACGTCAATTTGTGCGCCGACCAGATCAAACCCGTAAATCGCTTCCGTTACGGTGTGCTCGACCTGCAATCGCGTGTTCATTTCCAGAAAATAAAACGTCTTTTCATCAGGCAGCAACAAAAACTCGACCGTGCCCACGCCCACGTAATCGCAGTGCTTGGCCAGTTTTTCAGCGCACAGACAAAGCGCGGCTTCGGTTTCTGGCGACAAACCGGGTGCCGGTGCTTCTTCGAAAATCTTCTGGTTGCGCCGTTGCACAGAACAATCGCGCGTGCCGAGCGTCCAGACCGTGCCGTGTTGGTCAGCCAAGATCTGCACTTCGATGTGTCGTGCGCGCTCAACGAACGCTTCTACAAATAGCGATCCGTCGCCGCTCGACGCGAGCGCTTCCGCCGACGCGCTTGCGAACTGGCGCGCGACGTCTTCATCACGTTCCACCAACCGAATTCCGCGTCCGCCACCGCCGGCAGCAGACTTGAGCAAGGCCGGGTAGCCGATGCGTTGCAAATGTTCGAGCGCAGACTTTGCATCCACAACCGGTTGGCGCGACCAGGGCGAAACCGGAACGTCGATCGATTCGGCCAGGCGTTTTGCCTGCACCTTGTCGGCCATCGTGCGCATTGCCGAGGATGGCGGTCCGATAAACGTGATGCCCGCGCGCTCACACGCTTCGGGTAAAAGCGGGTTTTCGGCCAGAAATCCCCAGCCCGGCCAGACCGCATCCGCGCCGCTGGCTTTGACGTGTTCCATCAATCGTTCAAGTTCGACGTAAATCAGCCGACGCGCGCCATTTCCCTCGCCCGCGTCATCAGCCTTCACAAAAGGCTCGCCGAGCGACACCGCGCGCGACGCCATCTTCACAAAGGGTGCGTCGGCATCGACCGATGTATAAAACGCGACGCTTTCCAGCTCACGCCCACGTTTGCGGCTCCACGCCTGTGCCCCGCGCATAAAACGCAACGCCGCGTCACCACGATTTAAAACCGCCACTCGCCGAAATTTTGTCATCACAACGCTCAAACTAATCAGCTTTTACCATCACATTTCCGTGCCACATTCTCGTGCCACGACGACATACCCCACCCGGCCGCGATCGTAAATGCCGCGCATCGATTCCTGCATCTCGAATCACTTGCTTACGCTATTTATTTTCTATACGAGTAAATATTGGTTTATGCCTACATTTTAGTGCATAATACGATCAAAGACGCACTCGTCGAATGCGGTTTCTGGTACGTTCGAAAAGAAAATCACGGAGCTTGAATCATGATACGA
>JBEBSM010000061.1:0-12995 GCA_040394315.1 Lujinxingia vulgaris | reverse complement strand
CGCACCACCCGGACCAACATTTTCCAAATCATTGTTGTCGTTGTTCTCCGTGGTATCTTGCTCACACACGTCACCAACGCCATTATTATTCAGATCTTCCTGGAGTGGATTGGCAACGTCCGGACAATTATCGATAATGTTCGGTACGCCATCCCCGTCCGTGTCGCTATGGCAACTGCCCGAAAAGCATACCAATCCATCGCCACATTCCTGGGTTGTCGAGCACTTTCCGCCGACTCCGGCAAGGCCTACGTCCTCCGCACAACCCGTAGCTCCACCAACACCTGCACAAAGTACTACTGCCAACAACCAAAGCTTCAATCGCATCGCGATGCCCTCTAGAAAAACGTGTTAACTTCAAAAAACTCAAATTTCAGTATTACAGAAAGCTACATCTATTCAAAGTCACAACGAATTTCAAGCCTTACCCGAGATTTCCCACAGATAGGAAATGATACCCTTCCCAGCACCGGTATTAGCGCGCGGCGGCCAATTTGAAAGACACGACCTTGACACTCGTTTTACGGACGTGCTAAAGCGCAGGCCGCATCGCTCGGATGCAAAAAGAGTCGAGCCTTAACGGCTGATATGCAAGCCTTTCAGGCTCCTCCCCGGTGATCTCAAGACTATTGATACGAGTTGTATGAACATCATGATGACCTCATTCTATCCTGTTATTGCCTCTGCCGCGATCGACGTCGACGGCACCATGCTCGTTCAAATGGTTGTGTTTTTGGGCGTAATCATTTTTATGCATTACACCCTTTACCGACCCTTTTTGCGCACCTATGAAGCACGCCAGGAAGGTGTCGATGGATCGCGCGAAGAAGCAGCCGAACTCGATGCTCGCGCAGCAATGATGCTCAGCGACTACGAATCCAAAATGGTCTCGGCACGACGCGACGCGCAAGAAATCCGTGAAAGCCTTCGCACCCAGGGTGTCGAAGAACAAAACGAGATTATCGAAGAAGTTCGCGAAGAGGTTTCGACCAAAATCGCTGCGGAGCGCAAAGAAATCGCTACCAAAGTTTCGGCTGCACATCTTGAATTAAGTGCCCGCTCGCAACAGCTCGCGCAGGCCATGGTTGATAAAGTAATTTCGGCAGCCTGATCCAATCGGAACGCTACGACTTTTTCGTATGTAACCGTATCTATTGCCCGGCTCCCTCGTATTTCAGGAAAATTATGCGAACATCAAATCGTCTGACAGCCCGCAATAGGCGGCTTCTCACGATCACAACAGTTGCAGCGAGCACAACGCTCAGTGCGGCCGCTCTTGCAGCCGATCCGTCCGGAACAGCCCACGCGTTTCCATGGGTTGACTGGGGTTTTGGGATTCTAAACCTGGCGATCTTCCTTGCGATCATCATCAAGTTTGCAGGCCCAGGGATCCAAAAGCATTTTGCAGAACGCCGACGTCTGTTTGTCTACAATCTCGAAGAAGCCGCTCGCCTTCGTCAAGAAGCCGAAGCTCGTCTGGAAGAATATTCCGCACGTCTGGATTCGCTCGACAAACAACGACAGGAATTGCTGGACGAGTACCACGCTCAGGGTGAGCGCGAGAAAATCCGCATTGTCGATGCTGCCAAAAAGCAGGTCGAGAAAATGCGTGTCGATGCCGAACTTACGATCCAGCAAGACGTCAAAAAAGCCGTCGCTGATATCGAACAACAGGCCGTCGACCTCGCTGTAGAAATGGCTCACAAGCTGGCTCAAGAAAAGCTCGATGCAGCCGGCCGCAACCGCCTTGTTGATCGCTACGTAGCCGAACTCGGTCAGCGCAGCGCCAAAGTTCAACAAACGACCGTGATCTAATGGCTTTCGCCCCCATCGGGCGTTCGCTTTTCGTTTTGTAAGGAGTCAGACATGGCAACAACACCGGTTGCGCGCCGATACGCCCGAGCCCTTTTGGAGCTCGGAATCGAATACAGAAACCTGGATAAGCTCAACGAACAACTCGGCGCACTTGGCCGCGTGTACACATCCAGCGGCGACCTGAGCAATGTATTGCTCAACCCCAGCATCAAGCTCGAAGAACGCCGCGCGGTTGTGCGTGCGATCGCTGCTCAATACAGCCTCGAGCCGTTGCTCCTAAATTTTGCACTACTTCTGATGGACAAAGATCGCTTCCGCCAGATTTCAGCAATTGCCGAAGAATTCTCACGACTCGTCGACGAGAAAAAAGGCAATATTCGCGCCGACGTTACAAGTGCTTCACCGCTTTCTCCGATTCAGCAAAATGAACTAAAGAAAGCAATCTCGGCGATGACCGGCAAAAATGTTGTACTTGAATCACAAGTTGATCCAAGCCTTATCGGCGGCGCTGTTACACGCGTTGGCGACGTAATCTACGACGGATCCGTCCGTACACAGCTCCAAAAAATGCGCGAAGCCATCTTAAAAGAAGTTAATTAAGTCTTTTTTAAACATAGATCGAAATCATACGAAGATTTCCGAACCTAGGGTTGACGGGAAATGGATATCAACATCGAAGAAATCAGTTCCATCATCAAAACCCAGATCGAAAACTACGACAAACGCGTCGAAGTCAGCGAAACGGGTACAGTAATTTCTGTTGGTGACGGAATTGCGCGCGTTTACGGACTCGAATCGGCAATGGCCGGCGAGCTTTTGGAGTTTCCCCACGACGTTTTCGGAATGGTTTTGAACCTCGAAGAAGACAACGTCGGTGTCGCTCTGCTCGGTAGCGATCGTCGCATCGTCGAAGGCGACCTGGTCAAACGCACCAATCGCATCGTCGACGTTCCCGTCGGTCCCGGCCTGGAAGGACGCGTGGTTAACGCACTCGGCATGCCAATCGACGGCCGTGGCCCAATCGAGTTCACCGAGCGTCACCAGATCGAAATCAAAGCCCCAGGAATCATCGCACGTCAGTCCGTGCATGAGCCGCTTCAAACCGGCCTGAAAGCTATCGACTCCATGGTTCCAATCGGTCGTGGACAGCGCGAGCTCATCATTGGTGACCGCCAGACCGGTAAAACCGTTGTCGCTATCGACGCGATCATCAATCAAAAGCACACCGGCGTAAAGTGCATCTACGTCGCTATCGGTCAGAAAGAATCCACCGTTGCTCAGGTCGTCGAGCGCCTCAAAAAGGCCGGCGCCATGGACTACACCACGGTCGTTTCCGCCACCGCTGCCGAAGCTGCTCCCCTGCAATTCCTTGCGCCCTACACCGGCGTAACGATCGGCGAGTATTATCGTGATAACGGTCAGCACGCGCTGATTGTTTATGACGATCTTTCCAAGCAGGCCGTTGCATACCGCGAACTTTCGCTGCTTCTTCGTCGCCCACCAGGACGCGAAGCATATCCTGGCGACGTTTTCTACATTCACAGCCGCTTGCTTGAGCGCGCTGCGAAAATGAGTGAAGAAGAAGGCGGCGGCAGCTTGACCGCACTTCCAATCATCGAAACACAGGCCGGCGACGTTTCTGCTTACATCCCGACCAACGTTATTTCGATCACCGACGGTCAGATTTTCCTTGAAACCGACCTTTTCTACTCCGGTGTTCGTCCCGCAATCAACGTCGGTATCTCGGTATCCCGCGTCGGTGGTGCTGCTCAAATCGGCGCCATGAAAAACGTTGCTGGTACGCTCAAACTCGACCTCGCTCAATACCGCGAGCTCGAAGCGTTCTCGCAGTTTGCTTCCGACCTCGACCCGGCTACCCAGGCACAGCTTTCCAAGGGTGCTCGTCTGGTTGAAATCCTCAAGCAGGGCCAGAACTCGCCACTCCGCGTTTCGCAGCAGATCCTTATCATTTACGCAGCCAACGAAGGTTACCTCAACGCGCTGCCGATCGACTCGCTGCGTCGTTACGAAGATGGCCTCTACCCGTTTGCTCAGAGCGCAGATCCTGCAATCTGGGACAAAATCGAAGGCGATAAGCGTTTCGGAAAAGACAAAACCGCAGGTGTTACCGCAGATGTCGTCAAAATCCTCAAGGATTACGGCGAAAGCTTCGCAAGCACCCTAGAGGCCGCGGCCGAATAAGGTCGCTCAAAACCGCGAACATCGCGCCGGCAGACTTTTTGATGAACTTGTTCACCAAAACCTGTCCGGCGCGCTGGTAACGCATCGAAAAGCTCGAACACGAGACGTTTGTTCACAAGAGTTGATATGCCCAATCTCAAAGATATTCGAAAACGCATCGGGTCTGTTAAAAACACCCAAAAGATCACCGGTGCGATGAAAATGGTCGCCGCCGCTAAATTGCGTCGCGCTCAAGATCGATTGGTCGCCTCACGACCCTATGCCCGTCACATGGACGCGGTCATCAAAAGCGTCGCTGGCCGCGTTGAAGATCAGACTCATCCGTTGCTCGAAACACGTGAACAAGTCGACAACATCTTGTTGATCGTCATGTCCACGAACCGCGGATTGTGTGGTGGATTCAACGCAAACCTCTTTCGCGACGTCAACCACTTTATCCGCGACCAAAAAATCGCCGGCGTCAAAGTAGACGTCGCTACGGTTGGTACAAAAGCAGAAGGTCACTACGGTCGTCGCGACGTCGATATCGTTCACCGATTCCCCGACCTCATCGGCCATGTCACCTACACAAAAGCCAAAGAACTCGCCAATATCGCGATTTCTAAGTTTAGTGACGGCACGTATGACGCCGTATATCTGTGCTACAACCAGTTTGTTTCGGCGATTGATTACAATTCGCTCGTGATGCCACTTCTTCCCTTGTCGCTCGACGACTTGAAGACCGATGGCGCACATGAATCCGATCCAACCGATCCCAACGCTATCATGGTTGGCGGCGAATATATTTACGAACCCGATGTCCAGACGCTGCTCTCGCAACTTTTGCCTGGCCACATCGAAATCCAGACCATGCAAGCACTGTTCGAATCCGAAGCCGCCGAGCATGGCGCGCGTATGACGGCAATGGACGGCGCAACCAATAACGCTACAGACATGATCTCGCGACTTACCCTGCAGTACAACCGCGCGCGACAGGCTTACATCACGCGTGAGATCGTCGAGATCGTCAGCGGTGCCGAGTCGCTCAAGGGTTAATCGTCGAGTTTAAATCGAACTTTAAGTTTTCAGGATCTTCAGGAGTCATATTATGTCGGTCGAACCACAAACACCCCTAAGCAAGCAAGCGAGCACGAACAAAGACGGGCGTATCGTCCAGATCCTCGGTCCGGTTATCGATATTGCGTTCCCAACCGACGCGATTCCGCCGCTGTTGACTGCGCTCACGATCACCAACACCTCGATCAATGACAAACCCGACAACCTCGTCGTCGAAGTTGCTCAGCATCTCGGTGAAGGCGTCGTTCGCGCAATCTCGATGGATACCACCGACGGTCTTGCACGCGGAACTTCCGTCCGCAACACCGGCGCTATGATTTCGGTGCCTGTCGGAAAGCAAGTTCTGGGTCGTATTCTTAACGTCGTCGGCGAACCTATCGACGACATTGTGGTCATGGAACTCAACGACGGCAAATTCATCCGCGGAATCCTCGACAGCGAAAGCGACACGTCGTACACGCTCAAGGTCCGCCCCGCCGACAACGTCCACAAGCTTGAGAAAACCACGGTTTCCAAGACAAACGTCAAGAAAATCAGTGGCACCGAAGCTACCCAATACTGGCCAATTCACCGTGATCCGCCTTCCTTCGAAGAGCAGAGCACCACGGTTGAAATGTTCGAAACCGGCATCAAAGTTGTCGACTTGCTCGCTCCTTATGCCCGCGGTGGTAAAATTGGTCTCTTCGGCGGCGCCGGCGTTGGTAAAACCGTTCTGATTCAGGAACTCATCAACAACCTCGCACTTGAGCACGGTGGTTACTCCGTATTCGGCGGCGTTGGTGAGCGTACCCGTGAAGGAAACGACCTTTACTTCGAGTTCATGGAGTCCGGCGTTCTTGCACCCAACGGTGACTGGGCCAACTCCAAAGCTGCCCTCGTATACGGCCAGATGAACGAGCCCCCAGGAGCACGTGCACGCGTCGCCCTTTCCGCTCTGACCATCGCCGAGTACTTCCGTGACGTCGAAGGCCAGGACGTGTTGTTGTTCATCGACAACATCTTCCGTTTCACCCAGGCCGGTTCCGAAGTTTCCGCTCTCCTCGGCCGTATCCCGTCCGCTGTAGGTTATCAACCCACACTCGCCACCGAGATGGGACGCCTCCAGGAGCGTATTACCTCGACCACCAAGGGTTCCATCACCTCGGTTCAGGCAATTTACGTACCCGCAGACGACGAAACCGACCCGGCTCCCGCAACGGCTTTTGCCCACCTGGATGCCACCACCGTTTTGTCCCGTCAGCTTGCTTCGCTCGGTATTTACCCGGCCGTTGATCCGCTCGGTTCCGGTAGCCAGATCCTTGCAGCAGAAGTTGTCGGCGACGAGCACTACAACGTCGCCCGTCAGGTTCAGTCTGTTCTGCAGCGCTACAAAGAACTTCAGGACATCATCGCAATTCTCGGTATGGATGAGCTTGGCGAAGAAGACAAACTCATCGTTAGCCGTGCTCGTAAGATCCAGCGTTTCCTCTCGCAGCCGTTCCACGTTGCTGAGATATTCACCGGTATGAAGGGTAAATACGTCAAGCTCGAAGACACCATCGCCGGCTTCAAGGCGCTCGTAAACGGCGAAGTCGACGACCTTCCCGAGCAGGCATTCTACCTGGTCGGTACCCTGGATGATGCCCGTGAAAAAGCTGCTAAAATCGCAGCCGACGCTAACTAAGCCCAAACGCAGCAACGACTCACGTGGCTTTTCTCTTTAGAAAAGCCACGTTCGTACAACGGAATTCACATGGCAGACAAAATTCATCTCGTGGTCGTTACACCCGAGCGCGCTGTGCTCTCTGAACAGGTCGACGACGTCGTCCTGCCGGGAACGATGGGCCAGATGAACATCCTTCCCGGTCACCTTCCGCTTCTTACCACGCTTAGCGTCGGCGAAATGGTTATCAATCAGGGCGGACATCACCGCAATTTCCTGATCGACCAGGGCTACGCAGAAATCCTCACGGATCGCATCATCGTTCTTACCGAGAAATGCGAAGGCGTTAGCGAAATCGATGTTGAACAAGCGCGTACGGCACTCGAAAGTCTCGAAAAAGAGCTGACCAAGCTCGAGACACTCAGTCAGACCGAAGAAGTCGGCGAAGATCTCTTCGAGCTTCATCGTTCCGCACTTCACCGCGAACGCATGAAACTCGCTTTCGTCGAAGAAAGCGGCTCCAGCGACAAAAAGAACTAATTCCGATTGGTTCGATGCATCAGAACACTAAAAAAAGCGCGGATTTTCCGCGCTTTTTTGCGTCTTACTCAGTTCCTCAACCAACGATCGCAAAAACGAGCATACCTGCTCCGGATCTTCGAGCTGAAAGTCAGCCGCCGTCTGCTTTCCACGCGGAAAACTATTATTTGCTGCAACCAGAATACCCACACCCCGATCCCCGAGCACCCGAAAAGCATCTTCATCGGTCGTATCATCGCCAATATAGATCGCAAACGCCTCCGGATCGTTCGCCCCACGCCCATCATCGAGACGCTTCATAAGCCACTCGACCGCCCGCCCCTTATGCCAGTCAATCGACGGCTTGATGTCAAAAACCATTTTTCCGACGGCCATTTCCAGGCCCGAAATCTTTTCCATCGCCGCATTGACCGCCGCCTGCACATCAGCAATATCGCGCGACGCAACATTGCGATAATGAACCGCAATGGAAAACCGTTTCTGCTCGATATTCACACCATCCACGCTCAACAGATGTGCACGGATATGGGATGCGACCTCATTCAGCAACACCTTGATTTCGTTTGACTTTGCGGCTTCAAAACGGGTCCCGTCGCGATCCAAAATATCGAAACCATGACTACCCGCGTACGCGATATCATCCACCCCAACGCGTTTCCGGACATCCTCCAGATCTCGCCCACTCACGATCGACAGAGAGCATAATCCTGCTAACCTATTGAGTTCATTGCGCGTATCGAAACTCAAAACAGCCAGAGCCGGACGAAGAACAATCGGCGTCAGTGTTCCGTCATAATCAAGAAATAAGGCAAGTGGGCGATTTTTCATCGCACTGGCAATTGTCTCGAACGCGTGACACGCGTTTGGCAAAACCATCGTTTTCTCCCGATGTTAATCAGATCAATACGACACGACTTCGCAAAACTGCGCCAATAGAACGTAGAATCTAACGCCCAAAATTTATTTAGTATGAATTTAGAAGATTCGCTCAAGAATACGAACGATTCGAGCGCAGTTCACGCCTGATTACTCGAAGCTGACCGTAATCTCGTCAGTCGCAGCCATCATAAAACCGGAGGCTTCCAGACCCGTTATCTTAGCCGCCGAAGACGTAACACGCCGCATCGCAACTTCAAGCGTCATGCTTTCATCGAGCAGCGAATCAAGCGCTTCGAACGGAATCTTAAAATATCCCTCATCCGTTGCGCGACACTGCATGCGAGGGCGATCGGGTCCAAAACCGGTAGAAATATCGATAAAAACATCGTTATTTCCGGCACTCTGCGCACCACTCCAGCCGATTTCCAGATCCGTTCCCGTACGCACTGTCGCCACGTTCGTTGAACGGACATCGCGGCGAGAAATGTCGACGATCTGAAGCGGTTCAGGGGCGATCAGCTCGACCGAAAACCCGCCCGTTTGCCCCTGCCCAGGTGCGCTGAACCGATACGATGCCGATGGAAAATAATAGAGTTTTTTGTCGCGAACGCCCGGCAATTGCTCGGTGCCGTAGACCACACCGGAAAAAGCACTGAGAAGATCCGGCAACCGACGCGCCTGCAAGGCTGCTGTCTGCGTCGGCCCGTCAATACGGATTGGGCCCAGGTCGAGCAGGTTAAGCCAAATCTGGCCAGCCACAGCGCCTGCAGCCTGACGTCCCGGAATGCTCAGCTTGCACGAAGTCACTGCAAGACCAAAATCCGGCGTCCATGCCTCCAACGATGCCAGTGCCGAATCAAGACGGACGCCACGCACATCCAAAAATTGCGCGTGGATAATCAATCCGTCGTCCTGCCCACCACGTGGATACTTGTACTGCGCCAGCAACGTCCCAACACGACGCGCTTCCTCGGCGACACCCTGATCTGCAACCGCTATCTCGGGCATCGATTCATCGTTTGAACATGCCGCAACAAAACCCAGAAGCAATATCCCCAGAGATTTTAATTTTAGCCATTGCATGATCAAACCAACCATCGAAAAAGAAGCGCAAAACACTCGACAAAGCGTAACATCACAGCGTTTGTAGTCAAGAACTGATCCAAATCCGCCTAACGTCGCACGACAGCCAGATCACTTTCTTTTTTCAACAAGACTCCCAAAAACGGCAGTTCCCGCTTGAGATTTCGCTCATCCATACCGGCCCGCACGAGCGCGCCGATCCAGTCGATCAACTCACTTGTCGACGGCTTCTTGCGAATTGCCTGCTGATCGCGCAGCCAATAAAACTTCACCAGACACTGCGACAACAACGCCTGCGAAATATTCGGATGATGCACAGCCACGATCTGACGCATCAATGCGTCGTCCGGGAAATCAATATAATGGAAAACACACCGACGCAAAAACGCATCCGGCAGCTCTTTTTCGGCATTCGACGTGATAATAATCACCGGCCGCTGCTTCGCCTTCACAATTCGCCCGGTTTCAGCGATCGCAAAGCTCATTGCATCGAGTTCATGCAAGAGATCATTCGGAAATTCCAGATCTGCCTTGTCGATTTCGTCGATCAAAACGACGTGCCGCTGCTCGCTGTCAAACGCTTGACCGAGCGCACCGAGCTTAATATAGTGCTCGATATTGTCCACGTCGCCACCGCCAAAACGGCTGTCGTTGAGCCGCTGAACGGTGTCATAAACGTACAATCCATCCTGTGCACGCGTCGTAGATTTCACATGCCACGTCAGCATCGAAAGTCCCAATGCCTCCGAAATCGCGCTCGCCAGCAACGTTTTTCCCGTTCCAGGCTCACCACGGATCAGCAAAGGTTTTTGCAGCGCAACTGCCACGTTGACCACTTCCTGCAACTCCGCGCTCGCGATATAGCCCTGTGTTCCCTGAAAATGCTTCAACTTCAAACTCCTGATCAAATCGTTCTTCGGCCAATGGCCCGTCTCACAGACCAAGTACCAACAGCCCGCCGTTCTTACAACACGACACGCGTCAATTTCTCTCCCGCCATGAGCCAATGAAGTGAATTTCCTCACCCGCAACGCCCTGTTTTCCCCGATTTTTGCAATTTATCCTGCGATTCGTCTCCTCGCGCTGAGTTCGTTGCTACTCATCACGATGACCGCCTGCTCGGCCGTCCAAAACGTCGGCGATACCGCGCCCAAAGGCCGCAGTTTTCTTGAACTTCTCGTCGAACCCAATACGGCCGAAATCTTTGTCGATGAAGAATACGCAGGTGTTGTCGCCGGCTGGCACGAACAAATCGTTCTGGTCGCGCCAGGAACGCGAAAAATCGAGTTACGCGCCGCCGGCTATATCACGCAGCGATTCGATCTCGATTTCAGCGTCGATGAACAGGTTACGCTCGAACTCAAAATGCAACGCGAGCTGCCAAGCCTGGACGACGACGTCGACGAATAATTTTTAAGTGCCGCGTTTTATGAACCCACGCCCATCCACTGCACACGTACGCCCAGGGCACCCTCCACGTTCACCAGCTCACCCGAACCGATAATGCGGCCGTCAGCTACCAGATCGACGCCGCGCGCCACATCGCGCTCCAGCACCATCACATGACCGGATTGCAATCGCGTTAACTCTGCGACACTTAGCGAAACCTGGCCGACACGCACCTCAACCGTGACCATGGCACCGGCTGCAAGATACGACGTCCGCTCATCACTTACCCCTTGATCTGACACACTCCCCTCCTTGTTTGAATCGTTTTGTTTTTGAACACTATCGCTACAAATACGCGCGTTCCAGAACCCGTCATCTCCTTCAAACACCACGCAAGACAAATACGTTTTCGGACTCAACTGCAATCGGCCATGCTCACCTGCATCATCCATCAGCCCGTCGATTTCCAACCCGTGATGGCTCAAAAACAAGATGTCATCCCGCTCCAGATTCCGTAAATCCGTTCGCGAAAGCGTTGCGCGTCCAAGCTCAATCGGCAAACGAAGCGGTAAATCCGCAAACGGGCCATGGATTACGGATTCTCGCGATGCCGTGCGACCCGGAGCCGTTTTCTCATACATTTCAAGCACTTGAACAATACCACCCGGCAGAAGCAGCCGTACAAGCCCGCGATGATTGGCGTTGTGCGCGACAAACACGACTTCCACCAGGTAACCAAACTCAACTTCGAGCAATACTTTTAAGTCTTCGACCTCCAACGGATCTGTGCCCATTAAAAGCGGCGGCAATCCAAGCTCACCCATCCGGTCGACCATTCGGCTCAAGACATAGAGCACCAGTCCCCAATGATAGGGATCGGTCGATCGATTCAAAAAACTACTCGAAACCGTCGGCTGCTCAAGCAATCCCGATACCAGATCTTCCACGATCTTCTGATCGATCAGAATCGCGCCTCGTACCAGATCGGGCGGCAATTCGAACCATGTCGAGAAACTTTCCCCAAAATTCGTCGGAATCGTCCCCGGCGCATGGGAGCCGAGTCGATACAGCTCAAATTGATAACGCCGGCCCGTCAATTCATGCAGCCAACCCGTTAGTCGCGCTAGCGCACTATCGCCCAGACTGGCGCGCGGCAAAAGATTCAACAGCTGGTTAGAAAGCTGAACCTGTTGCTGCGTCAGTCCTTCCAGACTATCGATCCGCCACGGCGTAACAACGCCCCCCTTCTGATGCCTCATTTGTAGTGAATTTGACCGTTCGCTCATACACATCCCCACTTCATCCAACCACCTCGATATTCGCGAAGTTCACACCCTTACTCGCCCCTGACTGCCGTAAATCCTCTCGATGGGAGCGTAATAATTTAGCAAGATCTTCATTATCTGCGCGCATACGAACGTCCACGGAATCGCCAGTTTTACTCAAACGCACGCGCACCGACCCACGTCCCGGCACATTTACGTCCATCATTACGATCTTTTTCGCACGTGCATCCTGTCCAACATAAAATGCTTGGACAATCTTATTGGCGAGCTGTGCCATTTCCGCGCGGTCTGTACCGGCAGCCGGCGCGGCCTGCTCAACTTGCGCGATACCGCTTGCACCTGCAACTTCCGGTGCGGCGCCCGACAACACGGCCTGTTCATCGATCTCTACTTCCTTTAACTCTTTACTTATCTCACTCAAACGCTGCTTATCAACATCAAATTCACTTTCCCCACCCGGTTCCTTCAGCGCCGATTCGTTCACGCCCTCACGCTCCAGCTCGGACGCAGATTCACGCTTAGAAATTGCTTCATCCGCCCCGGCCATCGTCTTTTTTTCGTCGAGAACCCCGGCCTTTCCCCGTTCGCTATCCGCAGATTTGCCAACGGAACCTTTCTCAGCCGTTTTCTCAAATATCTTTTTGAACGCCTTGGCCTCCCCACCAACCCGTTCTTTTTCGCTTTTTTGTTTTCCGGCTTTCTCACTTTTTTGCGCCGATTTTGATTGGATATCCTGTCCACCCGTTTGGTTCTGATTTATTTTCACGCCGTTGCTCCTCCCTGATCAGCAAGTTCACACAGCCGTCGCGGTACACCCTTTGTTTTCGGAAGAATGGCCTCAAATGTTGCCTATTATTATTGAAAAAAACAAAAAAACGAAAGCCTTTTCAAGAAAAGACTTTCGTTTCAATAACTTAGCGAAAAACTTATTTTTTAGTCGATCACAGGTTTATCACTCAAAAGTGCTAAACCTGATCACATTGACGATTCACACTTAGAGCGGATTGATAACAAGACCACTCAAAATCTTTGGATAAAAATACGTCGACTTCTGCGGCATTTTTCCACCGGACAAGCATACGCTGTTCACCTGATCGACTGGC
>JBEBSM010000060.1:0-13009 GCA_040394315.1 Lujinxingia vulgaris | reverse complement strand
CGTCATCGGCAAAAAGCTCATGAACTTGCCCGTCACGCCCGGCCAGAACAACAACGGTGCAAATGCGGCAACCGTGGTCGCCGTCGCGGCGATAATCGGCCAGCCAACCTCCGCCGTCCCATCAATCGCTGCCTGCACACGGCCTTTTCCAGCGCTTGCATGCCGATAAATGTTTTCCACAATTACAATCGCATTATCGACCAGCATTCCGAGCGCAAGAACCAGTGCAAAAAGAACGACCATGTTCAGCGTGATCCCCATTATCGCCAGCACGATAAACGTGATCAACATCGACAACGGCACACTGATCGACACAAACAACGCGTTTCGAACGCCGCCCATGAACAAAAACAACACCGCCAACACCAGGATTAGCCCGGTAATGATATTATTTTCCAGATCTTGAACCTGCGCTTTGATACTGTCCGACATATCGTTCACGATCGTGATATCAAGACTTTCACCACCCATTTCGTCGTAGCGCGCGATGATTTTCTTCGCATCCTCCGCAATTTCGATGATATTTGAGCCGCTGCGCTTAACGATCGACAACGAAACACTTGGACGCGTGATAATTTCTCGCGTCCCATCGGCCTTTGTTACCCAGGTCGAAAGCCGACTGAACGTCGCCAGTTCCTTAAAACTATCATGCACCGTCGCGACATCCCGCAAATACACAGGCTGTCCACCTTCTGCCTTCACCACGATGTTTCGAATCGTCTCCATATCGTGAAATTCACCGGCCACGCGCACAATATACTTCATCGATCCAATATCCAGACTACCGCCCGGAATATTGACGTTCTCCGTCTGAATGGCCCCAACAATTTCATTGGAAGAAACGCCGTGATGACGCATCTTATCCGGCTCGATCGCAATCTGAATCTCGCGCTCTACACCGCCCGACAATCCAACGCGCAAAACACCCGCAACCGATTCAAGTTCATCTTGCAGGTTTTCGGCCACATCCTTGAGACGCAACAAATCCAGATCGCCCGAAACGTTGGCAATCAAAATCGGCCAGTCGCTGGCGTTGATCTCGATAATTTCCGTCTCCTCAGCGTCCACCGGCAAGTCCGGTTTTGCTTTGTCGACCTGAACTCGAATGCGCTGCAAAGCGTCTTCAACGTCGATATCCGGCTCAAATTCGAGCGTAATCAACGACACGCTCTCTGCCGACGTGCTGTTCATCTTCTTTAAGCTGCGCAGCCCCTTAAATTGCTTCTCAAGTGGGCGAGTTACCAACATCTCGATATCCACCGGCGAAACACCGAAATACGGTGTGTTTACAATCACCACCGGAATCGCAATATCAGGCGCCGCTTCACGCGGAAGCGAAAAATAACTCAGCAAGCCCCCCACAACCAACGTCACGATCAATACGTAGATCGACATAGGATGGGAGACTGAAAAGTTCGTTACTTTCATAAGTAAATCTCTATTATAACAACCGCGCAGCAAACACGGTTTACGACAAAATTGTGCGCTGATTTAAAGCCAGCTCGTCCCGCCGCGATGACAAAGCATGCCGTGGCAACGACTGGAAAATGCCTGCAGAAAATACCACCAGGAGTTACTGCACGGCCGTCTTCTCAATAACGTCAATCGGACTACCGGCAACCAGACCGCGATGCCCCTGCGTTATCAGGCGATCGCCAACCTTTAGTCCGTCCGTAATCATCACCGACGAACCCGTTCCCGGCCCCAACTCGACTTTGCGAAGCTCTGCCCTGGTTTTTCCATCACTGCCCGACGTCGCAACCATCGCCTCACGCGAATTATAACCTTCCAAAATCGCTTCGCGCGGCACGATAAGCACGTCGTTATATTCCTGGCGCGCAATCTTCATAACCGTGCGCATCCCCGGCAAAATCGTCAGCTCTGGATTCGGAATCCGAATCTCCACCGGATACGTAAGCGACGGGCTTTTCGCAAGAATTCCCAGACGATCCACCGTACCCACAAACGATCGCTCCAGCGCCGGAATCTCGATTTCAAACTCCTGCCCCTTCTTCACATGGCGAATCTGCGATTCCGGCACAAGCGCATGAACCACGATCGTGTCGTACACAACAATCGTCGCAAGCGGCGAGCCCGGCGAAGCATACTCGCCCTGATCTGCGTATTTTTGCGTTACATAACCCGCGATCGGACTGGTTACCGTGCCCTTTGCCTTACCGACCTCAACCTGTCGCAAATTCAATTCGGCTGCATCCAAATTCGAGCGAGCCTGATCGAGCTGCTGAGCGGTTGCAAGACCGTCATTTTTCAAATGCTCCAGCCGCTCAGCCTCGCGACGAGCCGTCGAAATCTGGTTTTTAAGCACTGCGATCTGCGCGTTATCCATCTTCGCATCAATACGATACAAAACCTGTCCACGCTTGACCGTATCGCCCTCAGCAAAAGGAGCGGAGACAATCAGCCCCGGCGTTTCCGACGCCGCGCGCATGATTTCCATCGGCTCCGTTCGCCCCATGACCTCAAACGCATCGGTAAAACTCGTACTTTCCAGCACGATCGCACTTACCGGCACAGGAGCAACCTGGTTTACCGCCTGTTCAGCACCATCTTTTGCTTCATCACTACCACCAGTGCAACCCACGGCCAGCATCAAACTACTCACAAACAAAACCACAAGTACGATTGCTTTTTTGCCTCTCATGAAGGCTCCTCATTCTTAAGTTTTCCTGCGCCGGCAAGAAAAAAACATACAAGGCGATCTACTGCTTTTTCGCCGAGATAATGATTTTTGATTTCCAAATGCTCCTGCTCATCCTCTGCGCAACGCAGCATATTGAGAGCATGCATTAAATGACTGTTAATAGTGCCAAGTAACTGTTCGGCCAAAAATCGCGCATCAAAACCACGCGATACGATGATTTCACCTGAGTCGATTGAGCCAATAAATATCTGCTCAAGCCGCTGAAAAGATTTTCGATTTGAGTTTACTACGTTAAAAGAAGGCCCACTACGCTGCGGCCCAAATATCACCGAGTACACAAACTGAACGGCAATCGGCGATTCGCGCAACGCCTCCACGTGCGTACTGACGACCCCACGCACTTTTTCCTCTAGTGTCCGTTCTGCCGGAATCTCCTCTCCGATACGTGCATGAATTATTGAGAACATCAGCTCCAGCAAATGCGTAAACACACCTTCTTTACTCCCGAAATAGTAATACAGCATCGGATTGGTTGCGCCAGCATCCTGTACGATCTCGCGCACACTGGTTGCCGCGTAACCCTTGCGCGCAAACAGTTTCAACGACGATTGTAAAATTCTCGCTCCCATTTCCGAAATCCCTGCATCTATAAAATGGGATGTCAAAGCGTCGAGCGAATCATCCTGCGTAAACCAACTTTCTGTCACCGTACTACTCTTCAATTCTCGCCTCATGCGTTTTACTTTACAGCAGGAAACCTAACGAACGTTAGGCCGGCATAATAGGCCGCTTTGTACCAATGTCAACGCAACGTGTGCGACAAGTTTCCAACACTACCACAATTGACGATTCGGACAATTTTGTCGGTCTTTTTCAATGATTAACAATTTTTGTCACAAGCCCCACCGCCCCGAATGGTCAAAACGTACTCCATTTATCATCTACAAAATAAATAGTTTACAAAAAAAATCGCAATTATCGCCCCACCCGAAACCTCGACAAGACATTGATATTGCTTACATTTACGGGGAACCCATCATAAGTATCGCCAGATTCATCGACCGATTAGACAACTATTCTTAACTGACAATGAATATGGAACGATTCATGCACGTTAAACTAAGTAGCAAGGCATTCGCTAACGTCGGTTTTAGCGATGCCAATTGGCAGAAGTTCAGAGCTCACAAAACGATTCGTAGCTCTTTAGCCGAAAAGGATTCCCCATGCTGCCAGATATCTTCATCTATGATGAGTTAAAAAGACGCAGGGACAGCCTGGATGAGCAGCGGGATAACCGTCCTCAACTTGAAGTTCCACGCTACATTCCCTACTGGCCAGAGTCAGAATTCGACTCGCCTGCACCCAAAGGCGAACCCGAAGATGCCAGTCGCGATCGCGGCGTCACGATTATTCAAATCTAAACTTTCTTCACGACCCTAACCCCTCAGAAAAAGGCCCAACACGACCCGCGTGTTCAGGTCTTTTTTTGTTTCTATTTTCATCCAAAAAAACGCGACCTCTTCCATCTGGAAAAGGCCGCGCCTTGAAACTCATTTTATTTATACTAACTCAGTGAATCTGCGGTTCAGTCCCCGGTACAATCGGCGTCGCTGCCGTAACAACGGCGTCTGGACTGAGCATGATATCGGGTGGCAACAGCGGCTGACTCAAACGTTCGCTAAATGCAGCCGGATCGTCCAGGCGCAGAGCATACGCCAGAACTTCATCCATGTGTTCGACCCAGACCATTTCCAGGCCCTTTCGCACCGTTTTCGGGATCTCGTTATAATCCTTTTTATTGGCCTTCGGTGCGATAACCATCCGAATTCCGCCGCGATGCGCCGCAATCACTTTTTCTTTCAGCCCACCAATCGGCAAAATCCGTCCGCGCAACGTAACTTCACCCGTCATCGCAACATCATGCTTGACCGGGATCCGCGTCAACGCACTCACGATACTGGTCGCCATCGTAATACCTGCCGACGGACCGTCTTTTGGCAGCGCACCTTCCGGAAAGTGAACGTGCAGATCGACTTTCTGATGGAAATCCGGACTCAGACCAAGATTCATCGCACGCGAGCGCACATAACTCATCGCTGCCTGCGCCGATTCTTGCATCACATCGCCAAGTTTACCGGTGATCATAAATTTCCCGGTTCCCGGCATCATACTGACTTCGCTGACCAGCATCACGCCGCCGTACTGCGTCCAGGCCACGCCGTTGGTCATACCAATTTCGTCGCGTTCCTCGATTCGCCCCTGTTCGAAGTAGTGATTTCCCAGGTAACGAGGCACAGCCTTGGCATTAACCTTAAACGTCAGATCGTGCCCTTTTCCCGCCTGCACAACGCGTTTGGCAATTTTACGACAAACCGTTCCGATTTCACGCTCAAGATTACGAACGCCGGCTTCACGCGTGTAGTGATTGATGATCCGGTTGATCGCACTCATCGTAAAATGAACTTCTACATCGGAAATACCGTTATTTTCCATCTGCTTGGAAACAAGATAATGCCGTGCAATCTGCTGTTTTTCGTAATCCGTATAGCCCGGAATCTGGATGATCTCCATACGATCGCGCAACGGCGCCGGAATGCCCTGCAGATTGTTCGCCGTGCACAAAAACATGACGTTCGACAAATCATAATCAAGATCGAGATAATGATCGTTAAACGAGTGATTTTGTTCCGGATCGAGCACTTCCAACAATGCGCTGGACGGATCTCCGCGGAAATCCATGCTCATTTTGTCGATCTCATCGAGCAAAAACACCGGATTATTACTTCCGGCCTTACGCAATGACTGAACAATTTTACCTGGAAGCGCACCAATATAGGTTCGACGATGTCCGCGAATTTCCGCTTCATCGCGCACGCCACCCAGACTGAGCCGCACAAACTTACGGTTGATCGCTTTGGCAATCGAGCGACCAAGCGATGTTTTACCGACACCCGGTGGACCAACAAAACACAAAATGGGTCCTTTCGGTTTTGCTACCAGTGCCTGAACCGCAAGATATTCTAGAATACGATCTTTTGGTTTTTCGAGACCGTAATGATCGGCCTCAAGCGTCGCCTCGGCTTCGTTAATATCGAGACGATCTTGCGTAACGTCGTACCACGGAAGACTCAAAATCCAGTCGATATAGTTACGGACCACAGTGGCTTCCGCACTCATCGGACTCATCATCTTGAGCTTCTTCAGTTCTTTTGCCAGGCGCTCGCTGGCTTCCTTGGAGATCTCCTTGTTTTGGATACGATCTTCGAGCTCGTCGATTTCGTTTTTGAATTCGTTTTGTTCGTTCATCTCTTTCTGCAGAGGGTTCTGCGCGTCTGTGAGATAGTAATCGTTCTGCGAACGTTCCATTTGTTTTTTGACACGAGTTCGAATCTTTCGTTCGACCTGCAACAACTCGATCTCTTCGCGCATCATATCGATCAGGGCACGAAGCCGGTCTTCGATATCCATCGTCTCGAGGATCTGTTGCTTATCGGCCAGCTTCAAGGCCAGTTGCGCAACAATCGTGTCGGCCAAAAGCGATAAGTCCTCGATCTTGGTCACTTCGTCCAAAATCTCAACCGAAATTCGCTTATTGAGCTGAACATACTCATCGAACACGCTTCGGAGATCGGCCACCAATAGCGCAAGATCTGCCGCCGGCATCTTCGGAGCGATATCAATCAGCTCCTCAAATTCGACCTGAAAGAATGCCGTGTTCGGTAGATAATTCGTGATCTTAACACGCCGACGACCGATTACACGAACTTTCACCGTGCCATCGGGTAATCGGAAGAGCCGATCAATCGTGGCCAGCGTGGCCACTTCATAGATATCTTCGCCGTTAGGATCGTTGGTCTTGGCCTTTTTCTGCGCGGCCAACACGATCTCTTTGTTTTGTTTCATCGCTTCATCGAGCGCGTTGATGCTTTTTTCGCGCCCGACAAATAGAGGAACCTGCATGGCAGGGAAAACGAGGATGTCGCGCAGTGGCAACAACGGCAGGGAATGAATGCGACTCGCCGATGGGCGATCAGAATCGTTAGAAAACGCCATAATCCTCTCTAAGCTGATGTACTAGCACGAAGGCCCGCGCAACACAGATCCAAGCAGATTCAGGCCGTTTGTGCCAGGAGTTGCGTCGCTACATCGACGCTGGCCATTACCATCTCTTTCGTAATGCGGATTGATTTAATCTCATCATTATCTGGGATTTCATACATCAAGTCGAGCATCACGCGCTCCAAAATCGAGCGCAAACCACGCGCGCCGGTTTTGTGTTTCAGCGCAAGTGTCGCAACTGCACGCAATGCATCATCATCAAGCTCAAGCGTTACGCCATCAATCCGGAAAAGCTTACGATACTGCTTAACCAGCGCGTTTCTTGGCTCTGTAAGAATGGATACCAATGCATCTTCATTCAATTCTTCGAGCGTTGCAATTACCGGCACACGGCCAACAAACTCAGGGATCAGACCAAACCGCATCAAATCCTCAGGTTGTAGATCCGCAAGAATCTCGCCGGTGCTGCGCTCTTCAGGCTTAGAAATGTCGGCACCGAATCCCATTCGTTTATCGCCCTGTCGCTGCGTAATCACAGCTTCCAGGCCAGAAAACGCTCCGCCACAGATAAATAAGATATTTGTCGTATCGATCTGCAAGAAATCCTGCTGAGGATGCTTACGACCACCCTTGGGTGGAATCGACGCAACAGTTCCCTCAATGATCTTCAACAACGCCTGCTGCACGCCCTCGCCGGATACATCACGTGTGATCGATGGATTTTCGCTCTTACGCGCAATTTTATCGATTTCGTCGATGTAAACGATGCCGCGGCTGGCTTTTTCAACATCATTATCGGCTGCCTGAAGCAAGTTTACGATAATATTCTCGACGTCTTCACCCACATAGCCGGCTTCCGTCAAATTGGTCGCGTCTGCGATTGTAAACGGCACATCCAGAATGCGAGCAAGCGTCTGGGCGAGCAACGTTTTTCCGCTTCCCGTTGGGCCAATCAGCAAAATGTTGGATTTCTGCAGTTCTACGTCGTTGCTATCCACACGACTGCTAATGCGCTTGTAATGATTATGAACAGCCACGGCGAGTGTTCGCTTGGCACGCTCCTGACCGATTACATAGCGATCAAGTGTTTCCTTGATGTCCATCGGCTTGGGAATCTTGGCATCGCTGCCACTTCGAACTTCAAGCGCGACTTCCTCATCGATGATATTGCCGCAAAGCCCGATGCACTCATCGCAAATATATACGGTGGGGCCAGCGATCAGTTTTTGAACGTCGCGCTGACTTTTTCCACAAAATGAGCAACACAGATTGGCATGGCCTCCGCTGCTTCCCTTCTTGGTCATGAGGATTTCCTGTCACTGGTTGACGAATAATTCGTCGAAACATTTCCTGAGGCTACACTCCTCGCGCCAGATGCGCTCCGGAAGAGTGTAGCCATTATCATCATGAAAACGACGGGGTACAGCATCTTATTTCACTGTACATTGACATCATGCCTCCCCCGCCTGCTTTCCACCGCCATAAAGTCGTCTTATTTCAAAGGAAATTCGATAACTTCGTCGATCAAACCGTATTCTTTGGCCTGGTCGGCGCTCATGAAAAAGTCACGATCCGTATCTTTTTCGATCCGTTCTTTGGTCTGACCGGTATTGCGCATCAAAATCTGGTTGAGATTCTCACGCAATTTCAAGATCTCGCGCGCCTGGATGTCGATATCCGTAGCCTGCCCGCTCAATCCACCCATCAATGGCTGATGGATCAAAATGCGCGAGTTCGGCAGGCTCATGCGACGTCCTTTTTGACCGGACGACAACAAAAGAGCACCCATCGAGGCAGCCTGACCAAGACAAATCGTCATGACCGGTGCGCGAATGTATTGCATCGTGTCGTAGATCGCCAGACCTGCCGTCACACTGCCGCCTGGAGAGTTGATGTACATCGAGATCTCTTTTTCGGGATCTTCACTCTCCAAAAACAACAGCTGCGCAATAATTGCATTCGCCACCTGGTCGTTGACCGGCGTGCCCAAAAACACGATGCGATCTTTGAGCAAACGGCTGAAGATATCCCAGCCGCGCTCGCCGCGGTGAGTCTGTTCAACGACATTTGGAATGAAAGCCATGGCTAAATCTCGCGTGTGTATGAGTTTGGTAATTTAATACAAACAACAATGAAACATCATTTCTATTAACTTATTATTCTTCGCTTGCGTCGTTCTCTTCGGCTTCCATGCCTGCATCTTCTGCTGGCCATTCAACCGTTTTGATCGCTGCTTCAACGAGCAAGAACTTGCGGACTTTTTCAAGCAGCGCAAGGATTACTGACTGCTGCCAGCGCTCCTGATCTTGACGCATATAAGCGGCAAGCTGTGCTGCCGGTACGTTGGCATGCTGTGCGCGATGCTCAAAGTACTTTTTCATGTCCTCGTCTTCGACCTTCATCTCTTCTTTCTCAGCGATTGCCATCAGCAAAAACTCGCCACGAATGTTCGAGATTGTTTCTTCGCGCATCGTATCTTTGAAAACGTTTACGTCCAAACCAAGCTGCGCAATGTCCAGACCCTGCTGCTGAAACATCTGCAAACGCTGCTTCACTGCATGCTCAAGCTGAGTTTCCACAAAAAGCGGGGGAAGTTCAAACTCATTTTGTGAAATCAACGCTGTCATCATGCTGTCTTCAGCAAGATGCATGGCTTCGTGCTCACGAGCGTCTTGCAGATCTGCACGCACTTTCTCGCGCAGTTCGTCGAGTGTTTCGCCGAGTTCAAGCTGTTTCGCGAATGCATCGTTCAATTCCGGGCGAACGCTTTGCTTCACTTCTTTGATGGTCAAACGAAGGATAACATCGGTTTCGCGAAGCTCTTCGATTGGGAAATTCGGAGGAAGCGTAATGCTTGGTTCAACCACAGCACCAAACTCGGCACCGATCAGCGCTTCGTTAATTCCTGGAAGAACATTTTGTCCGCCAACTTCAAAAGGAGTATCTTCGCCCTTGAATTCAGCCAGTTCCGGATGCTCACCGACAAACTCAAAGTCAGCGACAACGGTATCGCCAGCCTCAACAACCGAGCGACCTTCGACCAGCTCAAGCTGAGCATTCTGGTCACGAAGTCGTTCGAGTTCGGCATCAATTGCTTCGTCGTTTACGCTTGTGTCGGGTTTTTCGATTTCCAGACCCATGTATCCGATCGGATCGATTTCCGGACGAAGTTCCAGGTCAATCGTGAACTCAAGATTGTCCGCATCGGCAATCGGCATCGCCTGAATGCGAGGCTGGCCAAGATACAGCACATTTTCATGCTGATTGACGACGTCATCGACGTATTTTTGAACGAGGGTTTCAACAACTTCACGACCCACCGACGCACCGTAACGCTGACGCATTACGTTCATCGGAATATGGCCCTTGCGAAAGCCTTTTACGCTGACGCGGCTCGACAGCTGCTGCAACGATTTGGTCATTTCACGACGGTATTCCGCGGCAGGAACTACCACGGCGGCAACGCGCGAAAGCGTACCAGTCTCTTGTACATCAATAGGCATCGATCTTCTCCTAAGCACAAGGCCGGCAACCACCTGCTGGCAGCCCGGCCGGCCAAAATTGGGTTGGATTTTTTTCGCCTCGCTGATGAGGGGTATTTTGCAAAACACCCGACATCCAACGGGCTGATTCAGCGAAGCGTAAACGTGATTTTTAGAAACATATATTTCTAAAAAAGCACGTTAGTTCAAGCGACGTGCACGTTAAATACGAGAGGGGGGACTCGAACCCCCACGTCAAAGACACTGGAACCTAAATCCAGCGCGTCTACCAATTCCGCCACTCTCGCGAATGCTCTCCGGTGTAAAACTTTTCCGAAGAACTTTTATGTAAAGCAATCTAGAAACGAGCACAATAAAACAATGATAAAAGCCGAGTCGATACCATCAACTCGGCTCTCAAACTTGCTTTATTTATTTCACCTCGAAAATAAAGCTATCGAGGGTCGTTCCAGTGGGCCAGGAGGGACTTGAACCCTCAACAAACGGATTAAGAGTCCGGTGCTCTACCAGTTGAGCTACTGGCCCTTATTTTATCTCAAAAATAAGGGCTTTTAACCTAAATTTCTTTACTGCGGAAAACTTCAATTCTCATCGAACTTTTCAATGCGCCCGGCAGGATTCGAACCTGCGACCTACGGATTCGAAGTCCGGTGCTCTATCCAGCTGAGCTACGAACGCGCTGGTACTCAAATTTCACTTTTTACCTACAGTCATCAGTAATGCGTACATTCTACACATCACCCGACCAGGGTGGAAGACGGGACTCGAACCCGCGGCCTCAGGTACCACAAACCTGCGCTCTAACCAGCTGAGCTACATCCACCGCACAAAACACTCGGACTTTCGCAAATCCGTTTTCTGCATCCTGCGGACTAATTTATCCGTCGGTGCAGGCTGCGCAAGATAGGCAGTTTGTTTGTAGCTGTCAAGCATCTCTTTATAAAGTTGTAACATTCGTTGCTCGTTACGCGGAATTGTTTGCCCTGCCTATTGACCTCGCGCGGACGCCTCTTAGATTCGGAACGGCAACAACCATTTAATTACAACGACTTACACACTACAACCGCCCGGATACCGGGTATGACGTCGAGGTTTCCTCGGTGGTTTCGGTGAGTAGGCGTTGGCTTTTTCCCCCGATCGGGCATCCAACCGCCCGATCGCGTCCTGTAATTGTATCGACTTCTAAAATGCCTCTACGGAGAACTACCAGCATGACCTCTCAACCTCGACGCTCGCCGGCTGCCATCCGATCGCTTTCTCCCGGATTCCTAATTTCCTCTCCCAAGCTTGATGGAACACCCTTTGAGCGTGCGGTCGTCGTGATCGTTCACCACGACGAAGAAGGTGCGATGGGTTTTATCATCAATAAACCGCTTGAAATTGACTTCGGATCGCTCATCCAGAGCGTCAACGAAGACATCGCCCGTCAGGTCGTGCCTGATAGCTTCGATGTGCACGTCTATTTCGGTGGCCCGGTGCGAATCGAGCAGCTCTGGTTGATCTTTCAACAACAACAGAGTGGTTTTACACCGCGACTCCACGAATCAACCAATCAAAAGCCGGAAGAAAACTCCATCCTGGGCTTTTCCGACGACTGGTTTTTGGCCGCGTCGGGCGACATCATCGAGGGTTTTGCGATCGGCCAGGAACAGGGCAACTACCGTCCGTTCATCGGCTACTCGGGCTGGGGCCCGGGACAACTCGAAGCCGAAATCGAAGACGGCTCCTGGCTTATCCTCGACTTTGAAGAAGATCTATTCTTCGACTCCATCCCTGCCTATAACTGGGAACAGGCCCTCAACCGGCTCGGTGTCGATCCAACTGCTTTTTTGATGATGGCAAAATCCGGAATCGCATAACCGTATATACTCCGTTGCAGGTGCCAGCCGACCCGTTTCACAGATCCACTCCGCTCACACCGGCGATCCGATCCCGATCAACCCACGATCCGATCCAAATCAGCCGGTGATCAACCTGAACAATTACGCACCCTCCTGGCAAACTTCCTATGCCTTTCCATGGCCTTGGACGACTATTCACACCTTGCCCATTACAACAGGTTTCATCCAGCAGTCTGTCCACCTCAATTTTTAATTTCTACCCGTTATTTACTATATTTCGCCAAAACAACGACACTAAACCACTGATTTCATTCACATTACCATGCAATCAAGCTAAATATTTCGCGATAATTCTCAGAAAATTTACTTCCCTTCACGCCATCCTTGGCTGATAACATCGGACCTACGGATTCACGTAGACACTCCCTTTTGTACGGCACTTTTGGCAGTAGATGTTATCCATGACTGATATTTGGCAACGAACGCTTCTAGACCTTCAGGCGAAAGTCAGCGCTCATAACTTTGATACCTGGTTTCAAAAGATCCGCTTCCATCACCAAGAAGACCTCACCGTCTTTCTTGAGGTGCGAGACGACTTTTTGAAGGCCTGGATCGAAGACAACTATGTCGATCTGATTGAGGATTCGCTTTTCTGCGTGACGCATACACGATTAACCGTCGTGATTGACGTTCAGGGAGCATTTGATGAAAGCAATCAGGTAGAAGATACCGTCTTTGACCTTGATGAAGCACCGGTTGCCGCACGCATGGCCCGATTGCTCGATGACGGTTCTCAGGGATCGCTGTTCTCCGTGGCGGATGTTAGTAACGGCGCAAGCGCTGCCGAGTTTCCTGACGGCGCACGGATCACCGGCCCCACTCGACACGAAGATCTGCAGCGACGAATCGAAGAAGCCGGGCTCAATTCGCGCTATACCTTCGAT
>JBEBSM010000059.1:0-13060 GCA_040394315.1 Lujinxingia vulgaris | reverse complement strand
TCGATGCCCCATCCAAAAACCTCACACGCAACCCCAATCCCCTCGATGCCCCATCCAAAAACTTCACACGCAACCCCAATCCCCTCGATGCCCCATCCAAAAACCTCACACGCAACCCCAATCCCCTCGATGCCCCATCCAAAAACTTCACACGCAACCCCAATCCCCTCGATGCCCCATCCAAAAACCTCACACGCAACCCCAATCCCCTCGATGCCCCATCAAAAACATGGCCCGGCTCTCAGGAGCATTCCCGCCGAAAATCATGGCTCGGTAACGCATGTCGGCCTTTACGCCGGTTTGCGGACGTCTTAGGGTGCGCGGCGCGTTAAGTAATCCGTTAAAAAACTTTTTGAGCAGGGAGAATATAAAAATGGCGAGCGAAAAGAATCTGGTGTGGATCGACCTGGAGATGACGGGATTGTATCCGGAAACGTGCACGATCATTGAGATTGCGACGATTATTACGGATTCGCACCTCAACATCATTGCCGAAGGCCCGAATCTGGTGATTCATCAATCCGAGGAAGCCCTGGCGGTGATGGACGACTGGAACGTGAAACACCACGGCGAATCCGGCCTGACGCAGGCGGTGCGCGATTCGAAGATCTCGCTGGAACAGGCCGAAATGGAGACGCTGAAGTTCATCAAAAAACACTGCGCTCCACGCACCTCACCGCTTTGCGGAAACTCGATCTGGCAAGATCGCCGTTTTTTGATCCAGTACATGCCCAAAATCGATGCGCATGTTCACTACCGCAACATCGACGTTTCCTCCGTCAAAGAACTCGCCCGCCGCTGGTATTCACCCGAACTACTCGCCCCCAAACGCGTAGAGCTGGCGGACGGCGAGAAACCGGCGACGGCGCATCGCGCGTTGGATGATATCAAAGCGTCGATCGAAGAACTCAAGCTGTACCGCGAGCGGATCTTTGTGAAACCGTGACGCGTGCTCGGGATTGTTATGGTGTCAAACGCTGTTATTGTGTGTAGTGTACGCGTGTTTGATTTTGCTCCGTAACAGTCCTTCCAAAGTCGTATTATGTCCAAATTTGAGCTGGTATCCCCGTTTACGCCTGCCGGCGATCAGCCGGCCGCCATTGAAAAACTCGTCGAGGGACTCAATCGCGGCGACCGTTTCCAGACGCTTTTAGGCGCGACCGGAACCGGAAAAACCTTCACGATTGCGCAGACCATCCAGGCGGTAAACCGCCCGACGTTGGTGATGGCGCCCAACAAAACGTTGGCGGCACAGCTTTACAACGAATTCAAAGAGCTGTTTCCGAACAACGCGGTCGAGTACTTCGTTTCGTACTACGATTATTATCAGCCCGAAGCGTACATTCCTTCGACCGATACGTTTATCGAGAAGGATTCTGCGATCAACGACGCGATCGACCGCATGCGTCACTCCGCCACGCGCAGCCTGCTGGAGCGCGATGACGTGATCATCGTCGCATCCGTTTCGTGCATTTACGGCCTGGGCTCGAACGTCGCCTACATGAACATGTTGATCCAGCTCGAAGCCGGCCAACGTGTGAAACGCGATGAATTATTGAAAGGTCTGATCGAGATTCAGTATCGCCGCAACGACTACGACTTTCATCGTGGAACGTTTCGCGTGCGCGGCGATGTCGTCGAGATTTTCCCGGCCTACGAAGAAGATCTGGCGCTCCGCATCGAGTTTTTCGGCGACGAAATCGAATCGATCTACACCATCGATCCCTTGCGCGGCCGTCGGTTGGATGAACTTCCGAAGATCACGATCTTCCCGAACTCTCACTATGTCGTGCTGCCCGAAAAGAAAAAGCGCGCGCTCGATACGATCAAAGACGAGCTGAAAGAACATCTGCAGATGTTGATAGCCCAGGGAAAACTCGTCGAAGCGCAGCGGCTGGAGCAGCGCACGCAATTCGACCTGGAAATGCTGGCCAGCATGGGGTTTTGCAACGGAATCGAGAACTACACGCGGCATTTCTCCGGCAAGGCACCCGGCGAGCCGTCACCGTGCTTGTTTGACTACTTTCCCGATGATTATTTGCTGGTGGTTGACGAGAGCCACGTCGCGGTTTCACAGATCGGCGGTATGTACCGCGGCGACCGCGCCCGAAAGGAAAACCTCGTAAACTACGGTTTCCGCCTGCCAAGCGCGCTCGACAACCGTCCGCTCAAGTTTTCCGAGTGGGAAAACATCTTCAATCAGGTGATTTTTGTTTCCGCAACGCCCGGCGACTACGAGCTCGAAAAGAGCGAAGGCGTCGTTGTCGAACAGATCATTCGTCCCACCGGACTCATTGATCCGGTCATCGAAGTACGACCGGCCACCGAGCAGGTTGATGATGTGTACGGCGAGATTCGCAAACGGATTGAGCGTGGGCAGAGGGTGTTGATTACGACGCTCACCAAACGCATGAGCGAGGATCTGACCGAATATCTGGTCGAGCTGGGCATCAAAGTTCGTTATTTGCACAGCGACATCGACACGATCGAGCGCATGAGTATCTTGCGCGATCTGCGCCTTGGCGTGTTCGACGTTTTGATCGGCATCAACCTGTTGCGCGAAGGCATCGACATCCCGGAAGTGGGTCTGGTCGCAATCCTCGACGCCGACAAAGAAGGATTTTTGCGCAGCGCCCGCAGCCTGATTCAGACGATCGGCCGCGCCGCCCGAAACTCCGACGGCACGGTTATCTTGTACGCCGACCGCATGACCGACAGCATGAAGTTTGCGATCAGCGAAACCGACAGGCGCCGCGCAATCCAAATCGCGCACAACGAAAAACACGGAATTACGCCCACGACCGTCACCAAACGGATTTCGTCGCTGGAAGAACACATTCCCGAGGAAGAAAACGCGCAAGCCACCCAATCGGTGCCCGGCCGCGACGAGTTCATCGACGCGCCACCGCAACTGCTGGAAGCACGCATCACAAAGCTGCGCGAAGAAATGCGCGCGGCCGCGGCCGACTTGAAGTTCGAGGAAGCCTCACGCTTGCGCGACGAAATGCGCGGCCTGCAAGCCCGACTGCTGGGCGTTGCCTGACGGTTATTTCCACCCCATTTCCACCCCAAAAAAACGCATAAAAAAACCGGTCCTCTGGGACCGGAAGGTGACTTCTAACGCCGTATTTCCCGCGTAGTCACAGGTCGAAACATCCTTCCACCCCGGGGCGCCTGTCAAAACATCTGTTCAAACCAGGCGCTCAATATGCGCTGAAATTGCACGCGCAATTTCCGGAGAAAACTCGTCGTCCTCTTCGGCCTCAACCAACAGTTGCCGGAGATATTCGACGTCCGCCACGCGTTCAACCATCGGCCGCGGAATCAGATTATCCTTGGGATACCCATAAAGACGAATCGCGATCGATTGATCGACCTCGAACGTGAGCTGCAGCAAGTCTTCGGCATCGTTCGTTTCTAATCCAAAGACCTGCTCAAGCACCGATATCGGATCGCTCACGAAGCAGCCTGACGCTCTTTGCAGCTCTTAAACGCCGCACGTACTTCTTTGGAATCCGGCGCGCGCTCCAGATACTCGAGCGCCTCGTCGTAATTACCCATTTCCATGTTCGCGATCCCCAGAATCGTCCACACTTTCGCAAGCATCCCTTCCGGCATTGCCCCGACCGATCGCATATGATGCCCCAGCCGCGCAGCTTCTCGCCAGTCCTCGTCCGCCATCGCGGCTTCGGCGTCCTGCATCAATTCGACCTGAAAACTGCTGGCCTTCGCACGCTGCGACCCCGGACGATTGATCAACGGCTGGCCACTTTGCAGACTGTTCAGGTTATCCATCACGATAAACAAGCCCAGAATCGCAAAGAACAGCATCTTGAACTTCATAAATCCGATGATTGCGATCGGCACGATCACAAAAATACTGACCGTCAACGCAATCCGCTGCGCCTTATCGGCATCCATAAACCTGCGCAAAATCAGATGGAAAAGCTGTCCACCATCCAACGGCCAGATCGGCAACAACAGATTCACCAGACTCCAGAGAATGTTGATCCACAAAAGTGAGCTGATAAACGAGCCCACCAGCGGTGAACTATAGGCAACGCCTGGCAAAAACGCCTGAAAAAGCCACAAAAGCCCACCAAACGCCAGTCCCGCAAACGGCCCGGCCAGCACCACGCGCGCGTCGTCACCGTCTTTGATTGCCGACGATTCACTCATGCAAAGTCCGCCAAAACCGTGCAACAAAATCGACGGCCCCAACTTATAATGTTTGGAAACAACAGCGTGACCAAACTCGTGCACGAGCAGAGAAATCGTGACCGCGACCGCAAAAATAACGCCGCCGATCACAGAACCGCCGCCGCCACCAAACACCATCGGACTGAACACGATGAACGCCATCAGAATCATGTACCACATCGACACAGCTACGCTGATTCCGCGCAACGTAAACCAATGAATACCACTGCGTTCAAATAACATGAGATGTAGTCTCTCTTATACTTTATGGGAATTGCAGAAAGTTCAGCGTGCTCGATCGAGCTGAACGCCAACGAACTGCGGGTCGCCTGGCACACCGGTCGCGTACTTGCGGATCGTGATCGATCCCGACACGACATCTGGATAACGCTCTAAAAGTGCACTCAATATCTGGTCGGCCAGACGTTCAACGAGCAAGCAGCTCGGTCCGTGGCCAAACTCCAAAATGAGCTCGGCCAGACGACGATAATCGAGCGTATCATCAAGCTCATCGGTCAAGCCGGCCTGTGCTACGGCCGGCTTTTCACCGAGAACTGCACTCAAATCGACTTCAAACCGACGGCCATCACGACGTTCTTCTTCATAAACGCCGTGACGACCATCAAATGAAAGGTTTTGAACGAAAACACGCATCATTCGCCTGCCGCTGCCTCTTTACGCATGCAGCAGCTCTTATACTTTTTGCCGCTGCCGCAATGACATAGATCGTTACGTCCGACCTTTGGTAATTCGCGCTGGAAGCTCTCCGGCTCTTCCTCGTCATCACTTGCCACAACGCCTGGACGATTAAACTCAATCCTGTCCGGAACATTATGAGCCGGCCTAACCGGTTGCAGCGATGCCGGGCTTTCAACCTGCACCTTGGCAACAAACTCCACGATGTTGGTCTTGATGTTCAACATCAACTCGACAAACAGATCGAAGCCTTCCTTTTTGTACTCCTGCTTCGGATCTTTTTGTGCATAACCGTGCATTCCGATTCCGTCACGAAGCTGATCCATCGACAACAAATGCTGACGCCAGAAACGGTCAATGGCACCCAGATAACGCGACTGGATCTGCTCTTCGAGCAACTTACGACCCGTCATCCGCTCGCTTTCCGGCAATTCAGCCGGCTCACCGTCACCCGAAGCAATGCCCAGCGTCTGCGCACGACGCTCATTCAAACGCTCCGCAATCTCACCGAACATCGCTTCTTTCTGACCCACCAACTGCATGATCATCGACCAGATGTATTCTTCCATCGAATCACGGCCGGTCAGTTTCTCACGCTCAAGCTCAATGCCAAAAACCTGCTCCGCCGCAGCCTGCAATCCTTCCAGATCCCAGTCATCGCTACGAACCGCACGCGACGCATAACTATCAAGCGTCTGCATCGCAACTTCTTCGAACTGGTCGAGAACCATCGGCACAAGCGTACGGCCACGTTCATCGTGTCCGCGCAAAACGTTGCGACGCAGCGTGTAAATACTTTTGCGCTGCACGTCCATAACGTCGTCGTACTCAAGAATATCTTTACGAATCTCAAAGTTACGCGCTTCAACCTTCTTTTGCGCGCCTTCGATGCTTCGCGTAACCATGCGATGCTCAATAGGAACGCCTTCTTCCATGCGCAGCGTATCCATGATCTTGCCAATGCGATCTGCACCGAACAAACGCAACAAATCATCATCGAGCGACAAGAAGAAACGACTTTCGCCCGGATCTCCCTGACGACCGGCACGACCACGAAGCTGATTGTCGATTCGACGCGATTCATGACGCTCGGTTCCGATAATGAACAGACCGCCGGCATCCAACACTTCTTGCTTTTCTTTCGCGCACTGCTCTTTGTGCTTTTTGAACAACGCCTTGTACTCGTCGGTCAGATAATCGCCGCGCTCGTTTTCAGGCACAAATTCCGGAACATCTGGCTTTCCGAGTATCTCGTCCGTCAAAAACTCTGGATTTCCGCCCAGCAAAATATCCGTACCGCGACCGGCCATGTTCGTCGCAATCGTAACCGCGCCTTTACGACCTGCCTGAGCAACAACATGCGCCTCACGACCATGCTGCTTTGCGTTGAGCACGTCATGCGCAATACCCTTGCGCTTGAGAACCTGGCTAATCGCTTCAGATTTCTCAACACTGGTCGTACCCACAAGCACCGGCTGCTCAATTTTGTTACAGGCCTCGATCTGCTCAACGATCGCGTCGAATTTCTCGCGATAGCTGCGGAAAACCACGTCTTCCTGATCAAGACGCTGAATCGGTCGGTTCGTCGGAACCTCGACAACTTCCAGCTTGTAAATTTCGTGGAACTCTTCGGCCTCAGTCAACGCCGTACCGGTCATACCGCCCAGCTTCTCGTACATACGGAAGTAGTTCTGGAACGTAACCGTCGCCAACGTCTGGTTTTCTTCCTTGATCTTCAGGCCTTCTTTGGCCTCAACAGCCTGATGCAGACCATCCGACCAACGACGTCCTTCCATTGGACGACCCGTGAATTCATCGACGATGATAACTTCGCCGTTTTTCACGATATACTGATCGTCTTTCTTATAAAGCGTGTGCGCCTGCAAACACTTATTAACGTGATGCACAGCCTGAATGTTGTTCGGATCGTACAGGTTCGCGATCTCGAGCTTCGCTTCCACTTTCTCAATACCGCTATCGGTCAGCGTCGTGGAACGATGCTCTTCGTCAACCAGATAATCTTCATCACGCTTGAGGTAAGGAATGATCCGGTTGATGTCATAATACATCCCGGTATCCATATCGGCCTTACCACTGATGATCAGCGGCGTACGCGCTTCGTCGATAAGAATCGAGTCAACTTCGTCGACAATCGCGTATTTGAGATCACGCTGCACATAATCTTCAAGGCTGTACTTCATGTTGTCACGCAGATAATCGAAACCGAACTCGTTGTTCGTTCCGTACGTGATATCGCATGCGTACGCGGCTTTTCGATCGTAGTCGGACATATCCGCAATGATCGTACCGACGCTCAAGCCAAGGAAATTATAGAGCTTACCCATCCACGCTGCGTCGCGCTGTGCAAGGTAATCGTTGACCGTAATCAAATGCGCACCCTTGCCGGCAAGCGCGTTCAAATAAAGCGGCAACGTCGCAACAAGCGTTTTACCTTCACCGGTCCGCATCTCAGCAATGCGACCTTCATGCAAAACAAGGCCACCGATGAACTGAACATCGTAGTGACGCATGCCAAGCGCGCGAATACCGCCCTCGCGCACCGTTGCAAATGCTTCCGGTATCAACGCATCCAGGCTTTCGCCCTTCTCAATACGCTGACGAAAATCAGCCGTGCGCCCGCGCAATTCGTCATCCGAAAGCTTCTTGAGCGACGCCTCCATATCGTTGATCGCCGTCAGGCTCGCACGTGCATTCTTGATATAACGATCGTTGGCCGTGCCGAAGATCTGAGTGATAAAGTTTAACATAGACAATTCCGTGTTTTCATAACGCTTTAACTCCCTTTCACGGCCGGATTCGAACGTATTGAAGGAAAGCCTGTCGGAGAAGAACAAGATGGCGCCGCATGCCATACCAAACTCGCGCGCTTACGCCAACGCTTTTGATCACATCATACGCATAACACGCTTATCGCGGCCGATTCACATCCATTCACGTCGGGCCATACCCGAATTTTGTGCAAACCAACGCTCTATTACATTCGCAGTTTTAGAGCATCAGCGATCTGCACAAGGAACATACCATCGGCCCGCATATATTCCTGCACGCGTCAATCCAGGATGTGATCGTTTTTTCCAAAAATCACCCGATATTTTTACCCAAAACTGCTTAGCCCCTTGTCACCATTGAACCTAACGCCAATACGAAAAATCCGACGAAAAGTTACCCACAAAGTTATCCACAGGCTTTTCCACAGCCCCCGGATTTGACCACCCAAGACGGCTTTTCAGCCTGAAAAGAGGATCAGCCAAGGCAACACAAAACACACAAATTCACGCAACAAATCAACAACTTACCCAACACTATAACAACCACAACACCATAAACATTCAGCCTACCCCGGCCTGTGCACAGCCTGTGGATAACTTTCAATGATCTGTGGATAACCTGCATTTTGGCTGTGGGTAACTTGTGAAGTCCTCTCACCATTGTTCCCGGTTTAGTCTGCTATTATGCAATCTTGCGCGATTTGCAGGCAACAAATCCAAAATTCTCTCGATAACAAGATCACGAACTATTTCGAACTTGATTAGAGAGAGAAATCCAACATGAACGCGCTCACCCGCCCACTCGTTTTCTTCACGCTGAGCCTGATCTCTACCCTCGCCATCGCGTACTCAATCACAGATCTCCCACTCGTCGCGTCCCACCATGCCGATACGCTCATCAACGGCCTAAGACTGGCCTCAATCCCCGGCGCACTCGCAAGCCTCACGGCTATTTTGCGCGCGCGATTCATCACCAACCGCTTCGCCCCACCGATCTTCCTACTGCTACTCGCGTTTTTCCTGGCCATCTTTTTGTTCGCCAACGACGCACGCCGCACGCTGAACACCGGCCTGCTCACCAACCTCATCGCCGAAGACCGTCTCGAAGCCGTCCTCAAAGCACAGGTCGTTTCCGCCCCCATTCCCTACGAATCCGGATGGGCCTTCGAAGTCATCGCCACACACATCGACGACATCACACTCACCCAACCACACACCTCCCACCTGCGCATTTTCTATCCAATATCGTCCATCCAGGACTACGATCTCCTGACCACTTTACCCCTGCCCGGCGATCACATCGAAGGCTACGTACGCCTCGAACGCTTCGCTCCCGCAGATCTACCCGGCGATATCTCCATGCGCACCTTCATGGAAAACCGCGGCATCGCCGCGCGCGCCAACGCCCGCGAAGCACTTCTCGTCACCACACCCAACCACATCAGCCTGCAACACAAAATCCAACGCCGGCTGGCCAACCGCCGCATCCACCTCGAATATCAGGTTGGCCTACGACTCCCCCCCGAACAGGCTGCCCTCGCGATGGGCATGCTCACCGCAAGCCGCGGCCTCATCACACCCGAATTCCGCCTGCCCTTCGATCTCACAGGAACCAGCCACCTGCTCGCTATTTCCGGCCTCCACATGGCCGTTTTAGCCAGCATTTTATGGCTAATTCTAGGCCAGATCATCAACCAAATCCCCTGGTTACTACTGCGTTTCGGCAAAAAACGCGTTTGCGGCCCCATCGTCGTCCTCATGCTCTTTGCCTACGTCATCATGATCGGTGCACCCGTCTCCGCCCAACGCGCACTTCTCATGCTCTCCGTCGCCATACTCGCGTTCACAACACTGCGCTCCTTTTGCTCCGTCCACGCAATCGCACTCGCCGCACTACTTTTGATCTTCACACAGCCCACAATTTTATTTGAACTCGGTTTTCAACTGAGCTTTCTCGCAACCGCCGGCATCGTTTTATTCATGCGCGCACGTCCCATGTGGATGCTCCCCCCAGAACCCGGCATCCAAAAAGAATCCAAAACCCGCAACCGCGCCCGACGAATCATCAACTTTATCGGTATTTCCTGCGCAGCCACACTTTCCACCTGGCCGGCCATCGTCGTGCTATCCGGCGAACTCCCCATTGCAGGCCTTTGGCTCAACCTTATCGTCGTCCCCATATTCAGCATCGCCATCTTCCCCGTCATGGCCGTCGCAGCGATTTTACTCCCCATCCTACCCTCGCTAGCCCAACCCGCGCTCGAACTAGCCACAATGTCCATCATCTACATGCAGCGCGCCCTCGATATCGCCGCCTACTTACCCGGCAGCACCCTGCGCGTCGGCACCCCGAACCCTCTAAGCTGGCTATTCGGCACCCTCTCCACCCTCTGGCTCGTTCTCGGCGGACTTACCCGCCGCAGCCTTGTATTCGCCACAATTACAGCCGTTCTCGCGTTCAGCCTGCCCTGGTTTTCACACAAATTCTTCGCCCAACGCTCCACCCGCATTCACTTCATCCCCGTCGGACAGGGCGACTCCACTTTCATAGAATTCCCCGACGGAACCAACCTGCTCGTCGATGCCGGCGGCACCAGAATGGGCCAGGACCCGGGCCTACACCGCGTCCTACCCTACCTGAAATCCCTCGGAATCCGCCGCATCGACTACGTCATCGTCAGCCACGCTCACCTCGACCACTTCGGCGGCCTACCCGCACTCGTCCGCCCCTTCCGCCCCCGACACTTCATCTACGACGCCGCCGAAAGCTCCCCCACACTCATCCAACTCGTCAAAAACATGCAAAACGCCGGCTCCGAACTCATTCCCATCGACAACACTGCCAATATCAAACTCGAAAAAACCGTCTTGAAAATTATTCGCCCCGGCGGCGACGTTCGCGGCTCCACCAACGACATGAGCCTGGTCGTTTCCGTCAAACTCGCCAACGCCTCGGTCCTGCTACCCGGCGATATCGAAGAAGCCAGCGAAGCATGGTTAGTCGCAAACAATCTGCTCCAACCCCACACAATCATCAAATTACCCCACCACGGCTCAAAAACCTCCAGCACACAACCATTTGTAGACGCCCTTCAACCCAAAATCGCCATCATCCCGGTCGGAAAACACAATCACTTCGGCCACCCAAGCGCCAAAGTCCTCGATCGATACACCGCAAGCGGTGCAACGACATTCCGAACCGACCAAAACGGCCTGATCGTTCTCGATATTAGCCCCAACGGCGAAATCAACGTCCGCACGATGCGCTAAACAAAACCAATTTTTTTCAAACATATTGAGCATCGAAGAAATTTACTCGAATTGACCGGGATTGAGACATGTGCTCGAAGTCGCTAGCAAGCCACCTCCACTTGCGATTTCGTCATCCTTTGTTTTCCGTACCATACCTTCCCCCGATCGAAAGTGCCCGACTCGTCCTGAGCCCGGCCGCGCGTAAGAATCATGACTAAAATAAAAAATCGCCATCCCGGCGACGTCCGCCAGGTCGCCCAACTGGCCTGGCCACTCGTCCTATCCATGCTCTCCTTCACCGCGATGGACGTCGCCGACACCCTCTTCGTTGGTTGGATCGGCAAAACCGAACTCGCTGCCGTCGGCCTCGCAACCGTCGCACTATTTCTCATCAACGCCTTCTTCATGGGCGCGATGCGCGGCGTAAACATCCTCAGCGCACAGGCCACCGGCTCCGGCGAACATTCACGCGCAATCGAAGTCGGCGTCGTCGGCGCCCTGTTAGCCATTCCATTCGGATTGACCGTCATCGGAATCAGCCTGTTCGATGAGGCAATATTTTCAATGATGGGCGGAACCGAACAAATCGTCGAAATCGCACGACAATACTTCGGACTACGCGCACTCGGCGCCACCTTCTGGTTCGTTACACTGGCCTTGAGTGGATATTTTCAAGGAACCGGCGACACCCGCACGCCGATGTACATCAACCTCGTCGTCAACACATTGAACGTAATATTAGACCCGATACTTATCTTCGGCCTGGGTCCTGTCCCCGAAATGGGCGTCGCAGGCGCCGCCTACGCCACGATCATCGCCCAGGCCGTCGGCATGCTCGCGCTAGTCCCAATCTTCATCCAACGTTGCGGCCTACGACACAAAGTTCGACTACAAACATTTCTAAACATGCTGCGCGTCGGCCTACCCGTCGGCGTCAACTATGCCGTCAACATCAGCGCATTCGTTGTCTTCACGTCCCTACTCGCCCGGCTCGGCGAAGACGAACTCGCTGCCCACATGATCGCCCTAAAAATCGTTAGCATCAGTTTTCTACCCGGCCGCGGCATTTCAGAAGCAGTGTGTCTTCTCGTCGGCCAGTACGTCGGCGCAAGTGACATCCCATCTGCACGCCGCGCTTTTCGTTCCGGCCTCCGGCTAACACTCGGCCTGATGGGCACCTGTGCACTGGTATTCTGGCTCGTGCCCGAACCACTCGTTCGCGCATTCAACTCCGACCCAACCACCGTCTCAATCGCCGTGAATCTGCTTTTAGTCGCCGCCGTTTTCCAGATAATGGACGCCACCACCCTCATATCCTCCGGCGCACTCAATGGCGCAGGCGACACCCAGTTTACAATGTGGGCCAGCATCGTCTGCGGCTGGATTATCCTAATTCCCACCGCCTACTGGTTTGCATACGGACTGGAATGGGGCGCCGTCGGCGCATGGCTCGCGCTCGCTATCGAAATGAGCGTCGTCGCCCTTCTCACAACCACACGTTTTTTCGGCAACCGCTGGTACCCACCCCACCTAAAATCCACCCCACACATTACGTCAACACCATAAACTTCCGAACACACGCGCGCTCCCCCTGCTTTCACCTCGTATCCGAAGTCTACCAGGGCCACGCCGCCGATACCCCACAAGACTTCATTGTCCGAAATAGCATCGAGATGCCACGACAATGACCCACAAGGTAGGTCGCACGACATCCGATGCCATTGCACAGACCAACAAGGTAGGTCGCACGGCATCGAGATACCATTGCACAGACCCACAAGGTAGGTCGCACGGCATCGAGATGCTATTTCACAGACCCACAACGTATGTTGCACGACATCGAGATGCCATCGCACAGACCAACAACGTATGTTGCACGACATCGAGATGCCATCGCACAGACCAACAAGGTAGTTCGCACGGCATCCGACGCCATTGCACAGACCAGCAAGGTAGTTCGCACCGCATCACGATGTGTTTCAAAAGACGGAGCTCACAGGCCAACCCGGAGTAAATCCCCCCAAAACACCCAAGAAACGCAAAACGCCCGCTACCTTTAAAAAGGTAACGGGCGTTTCACTAAAAGAATTGGTTGGCGACGACCTACTCTCCCACAACGTCTC
>JBEBSM010000058.1:0-13215 GCA_040394315.1 Lujinxingia vulgaris | reverse complement strand
ATATTTACGCTTTGGAACTTTGATTACATTGTGGGGCGGATTATTGAGAAGTCAAAGAACGACCCGAACGCTGACCAGTGGGAGGTTTTGACACTTCCGGGCATTGCCGAGGAAGGTGGTGGGCATCCAGAAGACCCGCGCAAGCCAGGCGAAGCGCTCTGGCCGGCATTTAAGGATGAGCCTGAGTGGGCAAAAGATGAGGCCGAGGATGCCGCTGGCTATGCCGCGCTTGGGCAGCAGCGGCCGGCACCGGAAGGCGGAACGATCATTAAAACGCTCTGGACCGAGAACCGCTACACGACGATTCCGGCAGGACCCGGGACGTGGATCTGGAGCTGCGACCCGAAGGCGGGTTCGAAAGACCCGAAAAGTTCGCGGGTGGTTATCCAGTTGTGGTTTCAGCCGCAGGCGTATCCGGGGCGCGTGTATTTAATCGACCAGGTGCGCGGGCTCTGGGACCAGCCGGAGACGTTGGCGGAGTTTCGACGTTTGGCGAAGTTGCCGCTCTGGCGAAATGCGCGTGCAAAGCTGGTGGAGAACAAGGCCGACGGCAAGAGCATCGTCGCGGGTTTGAAGAGTGAGATTCCGGGGCTGATTGCGGTTGAGCCGCAGGGTGACAAAGAAGTTCGCACAAGAGCGGTTGCGCCTTATTGGGCGGCCGGGAACGTGTGGCTTCCAGACGACTCGATCGCTCCCTGGATTGGCGAGTTTATTCAGGAACTCATCACCTTTCCGGCAGCACCTCATGACGACCAGGTCGACGCGATGGCGCTGGCCTTGAGCCATTTATTTATCACCGACGGGCATGACCCGATCGAGCATTTGCGACGTATCACAGGGCGAACATGAGCGACATTTTACCAAAAGTGATTGAGATGCACCGGCAACGTGTGGATGCGTTGGGGGATTTCTTGAACGCCACCGAACGCACGGACTCGATTTCGAACTACTTGTCGAGCCTGGGCAATCCGGGCGTCGATTCGGGTAGTTCGGGGCGGCCGAGCCTTGCGACGCGCCTGCATCCGCATGAGCTCGAGGTTCTGTATCTGCAAAACGACCTTGGCGGAATCATCGTTGATGAGATTGTCGACGAGGCATTTCGCGAAGGATACCGGGTTGCGGTGGACGGTGACACGGAAACGACCGACCCGGCGGCGGAGTGGACGAAACGCCTGCTGATTCCGGAAACGGTGGCGCTCGGTGCAAAGTGGGGGCGGCTGTACGGCGGCGGATTCGTGTTGATGGTGCTGGATGACGGGCTTGATCCGTCGGTCGCGGTGGATCTGACGAAGATTCAGAGCGTGGTGAATCTGGTGGATCTCGACAGGTATGAGGTCACGCCGGCGCGATGGGATACGGATATCAGGTCGAGCACGTTCGGCGAGCCGGATGTTTACCAGGTGTTGCCGCAAACGCAGGGCGGAACGGCGGAAGGGCTCGAGGGCAATCTTGTTCACGCGTCGCGCTTGCTGCGATTTGGCGGGGTTGCGTTGCCGCGCAAGATGCGGTCGCACAACGGTGGGTTTGATGATTCGGTGTTGCAACGTCCGTGGGATGCTATCCGCAGGTTTTGCGAGACTGAGCAGGCGATGGCTAGGATTGTGCAGTCGTTTGAGGTCACGACGATTGCGATGGCAGGGCTTGCGAACATCATGCAGCACGAGGACGGCGCGGGGTTGATTCAGGCGCGGATGGCGCTGATTGCGAAGGGTTTGAGCATCATCAACGCGTACTTGCTGGATGCGGATGCGGGCGAACAGCTCACGCGGCAATCGTCGAGCGTGGCGGGCTTGCCGGAAATTCGGCAGGGGTTTTCGGAAAGTGTGTCGAAGGCGGCGCGGATGCCGCAGACGATTCTTTTCGGTGCGGCGCCGGCGGGTTTGAACACGGACGGCGAGTCGGGGATTCAGTCCTGGCACAAACAGGTGAGGGCGTATCAGGAAAAGGAACTTACGCCGGAGCTTGAGAAGCTGTATCGGTGTGTTTTTTGCGCAAAGGACGGTCCGACGAAGGGTGTGGAGCCGGCGGGCTGGAGGCTGGAGTGGTATCCGCTTGATGAGCCGGGCGAGTTGGAAGTTGCGAACCTTCGCAAAATCATTGCTGAAATCGATTCCATGTATCTGGACCGCGGCGTGCGCACAGCTGAGCAGGTTGCGCGCTCGCGTGATGGTGTTGGCGGATGGTCGATGGAGACGGTCGCGGCTGAGAGTGAGGAGGCGTTGTGGTGACGGCGGCGGGCGCAAAGGCTCGCAGGGCTGCACCGCGCTCGTTGTATCCACGTGGGGCTGAACTCGACTATGCGACGAAGTTGCGGCGCAGGCTACGGGCGGCGGCGCGTGGTGTTCGTAGTGTGCTGGTCGATGGCGAGCTGGAAGACGTGCGGTTTGACTCTTCTGCGAGCGATGAGGACCGGGTGCGTCGTGCGATCGGGCGTGTTCGGGTGATGTATTTTGAGAAGTACACGGAAATCACGGACGAGTCGCTGGCATTGGAGGTTGAAGGGCGGGTTACGGGCTACATCGAGCGGCAGACGGCGCGGCAGGTTCAGGCGGTGCTGGGCGTGGATGTGTTGCCGACAGCCGGGCTGAGGCATCAGGCGAGTGAGTTTACGCGGGATAACGTGGCGCTAATTCGGAGCGTTGGTGAGGAGTTTTTTCAGGATCTGGAAGCCGACATTCTAGGCGCTTTGCAGGGAGGAGCGCGCTGGGAGCAGCTTTCGGGCGTGATTTCGGAGCGCTACGGGGTTTCGGCAAAGCGCGCGAACCTGATTGCACGCGACCAGATGGGCACGCTGGTTTCTCGCATAAGCCAGGCGAAGCAGCAGGCGACCGGTGCGACGCACTACATCTGGGAGACGAGCGAGGATGAGCGGGTGGTGGGTGCGCCGGGCAACCGGTCGAAACCTAACCATCGGCATGGCGACCATTACGTGCGAAACGGGAAGCTGTTCTCGTGGGTAAATCCACCGCATGACGGGCATCCGGGCGAGGCTATCAATTGTCGGTGCACGGCGCGTCCGGTGTGGGCAGACGAGGAGGTGGATGCAAAGCCTGCGGATGAGAGCGATTTGGTGTTTCAATAATTACCTGCCTTTCGGCGGGTTTTTCATTTCTTGGATATTTCTATGGTGACGACAATGACAACCAGAGTGCAGCGCTATGACCGCGGCGAGCTGCGGAGCGCTGTGCGTACGGCGGAAGGGTATTATCTGGTCGAGGGCTTTGTCTCGCGGCCGGGCGTGCTCGAGTACGTGCAGGCGGACGGTTCGACGCGGCGTGAGCTGGTTTTGCCCGAAGAGCTGCACCGGGCGGATAGCCTGGAGACGCTGGGCAGAAAGCCGGTGACGCTTGAGCATCCTGACGAGTTTTTGACGCCGGAGAACGTGGGCGATCATTCGGTCGGAGATGTGGACGGTGACGTGGAGATCGAGCGCTTGAACGGGTTCGTGCGCGTGAAGATGGCGGTCAGGCGTGCGGACGGTATCGCAGCGCTCGATGCTGGCATTTGCGAGCTATCGCCTGGGTACGTGTGCGATTTGGACGCGACGCCGGGAACACATCCCAAGTTTGGGGCGTATGACGCGATTCAGCGCAACCGGGTTTACAACCACACGGCGATTACGCGTGCGGGTAGGGCGGGGCCGGAGGTTCGGCTTCGCAAAGATAGTGCGGCGCAGGTGACGCCGTTTCAACCAGAACAACAAACGCAACAACCAACAAGTGAGGAACAAATGACGGTAGATATTCGCAAGATGGTAGAAGAACAGCTCGCGCGCAGGGATTCGGACGACAAGTTGAAACGCCTGGAGAGCGAAAACGAGGAGTTGAAGAAGAAACTCGACGAGATGGGTAAGAAGATGGACGAGTTCGGTAAGAAAGACGCCGAAAAAAAGGACGAAAAACCCAAGGAAGACGACGACGACGAACCTAACGTGGATGGGGACGAAAAGCCCAAGGAAGACGACGACGAGTCGAAGGGCGAAAAAGCCGACTCGATTGCCGGTCGTTTGAAGTGGTTTGAGCGTCGACAGGATGCGCTCGAGGTTGCGGCTCGCGTGGGCGCGCAGGTTGGCGAGAAGGCCGACATCCCGGCCATCAAGCGTGCGGTTGTGAAGGCTGTGCACGGCCAGCTTCCGCGGACTGATTCGGCGTATATTTCGGCGGCGTACGACCTGATCAAAAGTCAGGCGTCGCCACAGTTTCAGGCGGTGTATCAGCAGCAGCCGCGCACGGATGCTTATTCGGGCATCAGCCAGGCGTTGTTTTCGCCGCCCGTGCAAGGCCAGCAGCCTGCGCAGCGCGTCGACAGTGCCGAAGACGCGTACATGAGCCATTTTAAGAAGGCGTTTCAACGCAAGTGATTGCGGCGAGAGAACGAAATGATTAACCGTTCAGGTTAACGAAAACAAATAATTTCAAAACATGAGGGAACTATTATGACGATCAGCCAACGAGCCGTTCGCGGCCACCGTGCGCCCGGAATTGCGGGCGGACTGTATGACATTTCTGCACTTAACGATGAGACGTATTTTGTGAATGCTCATCCGCAGGCCAAACAAAAGAGCACCATTGCGGTGAGTTCCGCCGCGGCAAGCGCTACGTACAAGCTCAATGTGAACGGTGCTGAGATTAACTTCACGAATCCGGCAACGGGAATGACGACCACCACGGCGGCCGCTGGAATTGCCGCGGCTATCAACGCGGAGCCGATGGCGCGCGGTCAGGTTGTTGCAACCAGTTCGGGAGCGACCATCACGCTTGAGTCGACGCTTCCGGGCCTCGGGTTTGCCGCGTCGCATTCGGATGCAAAACTTGGTGCAGTGACGCTGGTTACGGCTGCGGCCGAAGCCGAGGCGATTGGGTTCGGCGTGCTGTGCATTCGCGGCGGAAAAGCTAACACGGAACTTTACGACAACCGGCATGGGCGTCTGGCGTCCGCGGCTGGGCTGACTCAAAGCGAGGTTACTCTGGATGTTGCAGGCACCGACGTGGCGACGGTTTCTGTACGCGTTAACGGTGTAAACCACACCAAGGTCGGTGCGATTGCTGCGCTTCGAGCCGCGTTGAACGGCATTGACGGCCTGACTGTGACGGGCGCAACCACGAAGGTCATCATCAAGGCCGATGCGGGAGCGGAAATTGAATTGCTGGGAACCTCAAACGCAACCATCGATTCGCAGGTCGCTGGCGACGATATCAACGAGCTTGCGATTGGGATCAGCCGTCGCACGTACGACGAGGAAGCGAGCTACCGAACGGGGTTGGTCGGGTATCCGGGCAATGCGGGTGTTTCGGCACTTCGCCGTGGTCGAATCTGGATCGAGTGCAGCGAGGACGTTGCGGAGGGTGCGACGGTTTATGCAGCTCTTACGGGCGACGATGCGGGCAAGCTGTTTGCGAGTCCAGGGGCCGGCCGTGTCGCGCTGAGTCGTGACCGGTGCAAGTTCTTCAAATCGCGCGCGGCCGATGGTCTGGCTGTCGTGGATTGCAACTTTTTCTGATTTTTATTGAGCCTTAGGAGGCTATTATGGCAACAAATGTAATCAACATCGGTGGCGGCGCGCTCGGTTTGAGCGACGGCGTGCTTCGGATGGATGCAAAACAGATTCGCCAGATGCGCGACACCATGAACCGTCAGCGCTTGGACTCGATGGCGCCTGGGCAGGGGTTCCACATGGCGCGTCAGCTTGAGCATATCTATGACGAGGTTTTGCGCGAGGAGTTTCCGCCGACGAATGCAATGTCGATGATTCCGGTCGACGGCAGCGTTCCGGTTGGCGCGCGTACGCACACCGTTCGCCGTATCTCGCAGCAGGGTGAGGCGGTCGTTCATCGTGGCAACGCGCCAGTTCCTCGTGTGAGCGTTAGCCAGGAGGAGGAATCCTTTCCGGTTCACCACTACACGATTGGCATCGGTTTTGATGTTTTCGAGCTTGCTGCATCGGACTTTGCGAACTCTCGGCTTCGGCAAGAGTTGCAGGACGCGTCGCAGGTCGTCATGCAGGAGTTTTTGAACGAAAAGACGTGGTTCGGTGACGAGGCGCACAACATCTACGGTGTGCTGAATTACCCGTGGACGCCTAAGCGTGTGTTGCCGCTCGCTGCTACCGCCTCGGCCGACACTGACGCGATGCTTGCGCAGTTCAACGCGGCTGCGAACTTTGCGCACGAGGAATCGAAGACCGTCTACTCGCCGAACGCCCTGATCGTTTCGCCGCGCTTGTATCGCTACATGTCGACGACGCGCATCACTGGAAGCGTGAGCGATACGACGATTCTTGAGTTCTTCAAGAAAGCAAACCCACGCATTCAGACCGTGGAGGAGGCGTGGGAGATGCAGGGTCGTGGGCCGGGTGGAACTGATATCATGTTCTTCTGCCGTCGCGACCGTCGCAGCATTGCGAACGTCATTCCGCAGGGATTCACGATGTTGCCGGTACAGCAAAACGGATTCGAGTTTCTGATTCCTTGCTACATGTCGCACGGCGGCGTTGTGCAGCGCGACGTTTTGAACAACCTGGTCTGTTATATCGAAGTGGAGTGAGTTGTTGCGTTTTTTTGCAATAACTGACCGCTCAACTATCCGGGAATTCCGGAGTGTTCGATTTTCACCCGTCATCTGGCGGGTTTTTTAATTTCTTGGAGGTTCAAAATGTCCGAAGACATCGAAGTTGTTGGCGCAGCAAAAGTCAAAATTATCAATCGTACACAGGCGGAGATTACGCTATGTGCTGACATCGTTAAGAGCACAAAAGCTGGCACAACTGTGGAGCCAACGCTTGTTACGTTTACGCGTAAAAGCCGTGTGAGCGGCGAGGAAGAAACGCTCAAGGCCCGCGAGATTACATTGCCTGGCATGAAGAAAGGTAGCTTTTCGCCCAACCCGGTGACGATGGCTGCGGCTGATTGGGCTCGGTTGAGTGAGTCGAAAGTCGTGAAGGCGTTGCTTGCCGATGAAATGCTGGAGGTGTCGTGAGCTTGCAACTGATTCGGGCAATTGCGCCGGATCTTGCAGACGTCGACAACGCGACGCTTGAAACCTTCGTCGAACTCGCCGCGCAACGCATTTCACAAAGTGTGTTTGGGCATGTGTATGCGCAGGCCGTTGCCTACCTGGCTGCGCATCTTGCGGTGCTTTCGCAGCGTGCAGCGCTTGCGGCCGGTGCGGGCGTTGTCGGCGGTGGACCGATTGCCGGTGTGACGACCGGCGGTTTGTCGGTGTCGTTCGGTGCGCATTCCACGACGGCCGCAAGTGGACTGGGTGATGAATCGCTCAAGACCACGGCTTACGGGCTGGAGTTTTTAGCGCTTCGTGCAAGTCGGGCGGCTACCAAGGGGTTTTTAGTGAGGCCGACATGACATCGAAAGTCACCGACCGGGATTTTGGGTTCAAAGACTTGCTCGGCGCTCTCGATGATCTGAAGGGCGAAATCAGCGTGCTTGTGGGCGTGCCGGGAACGGCTGACGAATACAAGGACGGTGCCAATCAGGTCATGATTGCTTCCGTTCATGAGTTCGGAGCGGACATCAAGCATCCGGGCGGCACGCCGTATGTGTTGAACGATGTCGGGCAGGCGAGGTTCGTGAAGAAGGGCCACGCAGACCCGGCAGGCGTCACCAAGGCTCACATTATTTCGATTCCTGAGCGGTCGTTTTTGCGTTCAACCGTCGACGAGAAATCGAATGACAATGCGGCGCTTCTGGCAAAGCTCGTGGGGCAGGTAGTCGACGGGAAAATCACGCCGACACAGGCGCTCGACAGGCTCGGGTTGACGGTCGAGCGCGATGTGAAACGCAAGATTGTGGAAATCAAAGAACCGCCGAATGCTGCATCGACGATTCGCATGAAAAAATCGAGCAATCCGCTGATCGATACCGGGCAGCTTCGGCAGTCGATTACCTACGAAATCCGCAGGGAGAAGAAATCATGATGCTGGGGTTAATGCCGGTCACGCTCACCAGGTACACGAGCACACGTGATCCGGTCAGCGGCCGCACCGTGCGAACGGTTGCGAGCACGACGACAATTCAGGGTTCTGTGCAGCCGCTGACCGACCGACAACGTGAGGTTTTGCCCGAAGGTTTGAGGCAATCGGTGACGCGTCGGATGTGGACGAGGACCGAAGTTTTGACCGCCGACCAGCTCACTGGGCGGTTAGCTGATCGTATAACGATCAATAGTGAGTCTTTTGACGTCGTGCGAGTTTCGCATTGGCCGGCGTTGCTTGCGCATTTTGAGGCGGATCTTGTCCGTGTTTCTGAAGGGGATGAACCATGACAGCTACATACGAATCACTATTACAGGCGGTGAGAAACTGGGTTTTGCTCGCGACCTCATTGTCTGCCTTGCGGGTTATCCCGACCGGCGATCACGGCACACGGCCAGAGCTTCCTTACATCACGGTTTCACTCACAACGTTTGACCTGGAGCTTGGCCACGACGAGCAAGTTCTGAGCGTCGACGGTGGCGAGTTGGTTGAGCAGATTCGAGGGGACAGGCGGGCAAGCGTTTCGCTGAATGCGTACGGCAAGCGCGGTGCGGATTTGCTGGCGCTTTGCCACGTGTCGCTAAGCCAGACCGTTATCAAGCAACACCTGCACGACGCGCGCATCACACTGACCTCGGCCGGGCAAACGCAAGATATTTCAAGCCTTGTGGATACGTCGATTGAGAAGCGTTTCGTGAAGGATTTCTATCTGGATTATGCGTTCGAAACCGCTGCTACCGAAATCGACAGCCTGGAGACGTTCGCGCTCGATGTTGAGCTCGACGATAACCATGAATTCAATCACCCAATTACCGTAAATCTGGAGGCTTAAATGGCCACACATGATTCAAATATTCAAATTAGTATTGCACTCGACGCGGCTACGGCTGCGTTGTTTGGTTTTACGCCTATGCACGTTGCAGAGATTGCTATTCTCACCGTTCCTGAACGCGTGCGCGCGTACGCGAGCGCGAAGGAAGTTGACGCGGATGGCGACATTTCGACGACTGCAAAGGACGCTCTCAAGGCACATTTCGCGCAAACAAAACGCCCCGGACTTGTGAAGCTGGGTGTGAAGGATGCGGCCGAAACGTGGGTAGAAGCGCTCACGGCAATCGAGACGGTCGATGATAACTGGTACGGCCTGACGTGTGACACGCGACTGAGTGCAGATATTGCGCTAATTTCTGGTTGGGTGGAAGCGCGCACGAAGATTTTCGTTGCGCAGTCGAGCGAGGCGGATTGGCTGGCGGCTGGAACTACGTTGCCGACGGGCCTGACGGGGCTTGCGACAAGCGAACGCACGGCGGTGCTGTTTCACGACACGAACACAGAGCCGGCGGATTGCGCATGGCTTGCTAATCGTCTGGTGTTCAACCCGGATACATTCAGTGCGCCGTGGGATGCAGCGATTCAGGGCGTGGCGCCGTATGCGTCGGGTATCACGACCGGGCAACGTCTGGCGGCGATGTCGAAGAATTGCAACCTGATGCTGCCTTATGGCGGCGCGCTGACGTTTATCGATGCTGGCGTGAATCTCACGGGCCGGCCGATTTACGAAGTCGTGAGCGCGGATTGGTTCAAGATTCGCCTGGAAGCGAAAATCGCACAGGCCAAAATCAACGCGTCGGCGCGTGGTGAGAAGATTCCGCTTGGCGCGCAGGGCGTTTCGATTCTTCGGCCGCTGGTAGAAAGCCAGTTTTCCGAAGGCGAGGCGGCCGGGCATTTCGTGCCTGGGCAAACGTTGGTGGATTTCATTTCGCCGACAGCGGCCGACATCGCAGCGCAGCGTATTCGGGCAACCGGCCGGGCGCAGCTTTCGGTAGGTGCGCGCATTTTCGAGTTCGATTTCAACTTTCAGCGAACCGCTGTCAATGAAGAGGAGGCGTGATGAATCGCTTACGCACACATGATTTTTCTCAATTTGTTTTAACCGTCGGTGGGATCATCATCGGCGGATTTGGTGATGATGGCGGCGTCGAGTTCGAGATGGGCGCAGACGTCGGCGAGGATACGGTCGGTGCTGACGGTGAGGTGACGTTTAGCCGAAACAACGACAAGCGGATGTATTGCGACATCACGGTTAAGCAAACCAGCGCAGGCCATGCGCGGCTTTCGGCAATGGCGGCGATTCAAGCTGCACAGCCTGAGATTTTGCCGCTGCCGTTCGAGTCGTTCAACCCGCGTACGGGCGAGCGCGTATCGAGCGAATACGCAGTGTTCAAAACCGTTCCGGGTGCGAGCGAACAAAAGTCCGCGCAGGACCGGGTTTACCGCTTGATGTTGCCATATCCGAAGCACATCGGGCCGTCGACGATTCTCTGATTCTCTAAATTTACCCAGCTTTGAATATAAGGAAGTGCAATGGAAACGTTTGTTTTGAAGAGCCAGCGCGGAACCGAACACAGTTATAGCGTGCAGCCTCACCCAGCGAGCGAGGGGACGCGGCTTGTGTTGACGTTGATGGGATTGGCAGGCGAGCCGCTCGGGCGCTTGTTTCAGTCGAAGGCGGCGGAGTTAATAACCCAGTTTCAGGCCGGCGAGGTTTCGCTTGATTCGGATCTGGGCGGGTTGTTGCAGTCGGTGCCGTGGGCGGAGGTCGCGCGTGACGTGCGCACAGCACTTGCGAGCGTAGACGGGCAGCAATTGTTCCTCGACATCCTCAAATACACGCTGCGTGACAATCAGCAGCTTTCGCAAAGTGGTGTGTTCGATATCGCCTATCAGCAAAACTACATCGAGCTGTTGCGCGCGGTCTGGAAGGTGGTCGAGGTCAATGGTTTTTTGGGTTTTATCGGCTCGTCCTTGAGCGCTTAGACGAACCGAGCGAACAACCAAAACGCAACGTGAGGCGGTCGATTGAGCGTGCCGAGGGCGTGGATTGGTGGACGCACATCATCGCCACGTCGGGCAAATACAACGACCGTCTGATCGATATCGAGCGCGAATGGAGCGTGCGTCAGCTTGTGGCCGCGCACCGTGTGCTTGATGTCTGGCAGCAAATCGAAAAACCGGAGAAATCATGACAACCCTGAGAGAGTTGTTTGTAAAATTGGGGGTGAAAACCGACCTTGCGGCCGTCGAGGCGTTTGAGGGTGGGTTGGACCAGGTCAAGACTTCGGCCACCGGGCTTGTCAAGGTCATGGCCGGACTCACGGCCGTGCTCGCCGGTGCCGGTTTCGCGATGTTCAAGATGGTGCGGAAAACCGCAGATGTTGCGGATGCTGCGGCCAAGGGAGCGCAGCGGTACGGGCTGACGACTGAGAGTTTTCAGGAGCTGGATCATGCCGCGCAGCTTTCTGGCACTTCGATTCAGGAAGTCGGCTCGGCACTCAGAGACTTGTCGATGAAAGCAAGCGACGCGACGCGCGGTGGCGCCGGAAATGCGAAGATGTTCAAGCAACTGGGCATTTCGTTAAAGGGCGCAAACAAAGAGCTCAAGTCGTCCGATGAATTGATGATGGACGTGGCCGACCGCATCGCCAAAACGAAGAGCCCGACCGAACAGCTTGCGATTGCGATGAAGGTGTTTGGCGGGGCTGGCGAGAAGATGTTGCCGATGCTCAAAACCGGGCGTCACGGCATCATGAAAATGCGTGAGGAGGCGCGTGAGCTTGGACACGTGATCAGCGGTGAAACGGCGGCTGGATTCGAGGAATTGAACGACAACATGCTGCGCGGCCGCAAGGTTGTGGAGGGTTGGCGAAACCGGTTGACAACCGGCCTTTTGCCGAAGGTGAACGAGCTCGTTGAGCGCTTCGTGAACTGGGGCAAGGCAAACCGGGAGGTTATCAACACGAAGATCGATGTGTTCGTGAAGCGTGTGACGGGCTTCATCGACGATATGGTCGTGCTGTTGGAGAAGGTCAACGACCAGGTCAAAGAGTGGGGCGGCTGGGAAGCGGTCCTAAAGCGTGTGGCGAAAGCGTTTGCCATGATGGGGATGCTGAAGATGGCTGGCCATGTCGTGATGATGGTTGGCGGCCTACAAAAGATGGTCGCGGCGCTCAAGATGGTGCGTGTGGCGATGCTTTTGGCGTTTGCAAAGCCGTTGCTCATTGCGGCCGCAATCGCTGCGGTCATCGCGCTGATAGGTCTTGCTATCGAAGACGTCATCGTCTTCATGCGCGGCGGCGATTCTCTCGTTGGCAGATTCTTTGAGAAGTTCGGCGCGGCCGACGATGCAAAGGTCATGATCGGAAAGGTCGTCGAAGCATTCAAGGCTTTCGGGCAGATGGTGCTGACGTACGGCGGTTTTCTAATCAAATTTTGGACGACGATGTTCAAGATTTGGTGGGCGATTGCCGGGCCGTTTTTCAAACTGTTGGCAGGCGTGCTTGTGTGGTGGTGGAAAACAGTCACCTGGCCGATTCTTGGCTTATTGGCCGACGGGTTTGCGTGGGCGTTTGGTAAAATCACCCAGGCACTAGACTGGCTCGGCGAGAACATGGATGACGTGATGGGCGGTTTTTTACCCATCATCGAAAACGTGGGTCGATGGATTGCCGACTACATCGCAAATCCAATCAAAACACTTTTGAAGCTGCTCGATGCGGTGCTGGCAAGGCTGAATAAAACAAAAGCGCTTGCGGGCAAAATCCCAAGCGTTGGCGGCGCCGCAAGTGCCGTGAAGGGCTTCTTCTCAAACGTGGGTAAGAAGTTTGCGCCGGGGCCTGGCAACAACCCACGCTCGCCGACATCGAACAACGTGCAGATGAGCGGCGGTACCACAAACATCACGGTGAACGCCGAAACCAACGCCTCGCCCGAGCAAATCGCGAGCGCTACAGCGAGCAAGGTCGAGGACACGAACAACCGGCACATGCGCCAGACGCAGGCGGCGTTTGCAGGAGGTGAGATGTGAGCACAACATTGATTCGACCGGACGGGCAAAGCCTGACGTTCGATGCAACGCCTGTCATCGGCTTCCAGAAAACCAACACCATCACGGACCATCCCATCGAGGATGGTTCTCTGGTTTCTGACCATGTGCAAAAACAGCCAGACCAGGTGAGTTTGACCGGCATTGTGAGCGATTCGCCGCTTGGTGCAACGGGTGAATACCGTGTGCAGGACGCCTTGCGGTTTTTGAACGAGGCCGGGTTACGTGGTGAGCTGCTGGAGCTGGAAAGCCGGTTTGGCTTAACTGGTAACTGGATATTGGAAAGCTGGCCGTATGACATCACACAGCTTCAAGCTCTCGCGTTTGGGATAACGCTCAGACAGGT
>JBEBSM010000057.1:0-13223 GCA_040394315.1 Lujinxingia vulgaris | reverse complement strand
GGCGGAATCACCAATTTTTTCAAACATTCACGTATGTCGGGGTCCCGAATGAGATTGCCCTGCTCGTCCAGAAACGAAAAACCACGTCCCTGGCGCCGCCGCGTATAGCCAGGAAGCTCATCATGCACATACCGCAACGAAGCCCGGCGCGCGGCCTTAACAGATTCGAGATGTCTGGCGAGTCGTTCGTCGCTGGCTGGAGTTGTCTTCATGAGATTCTCGAACGGTGAAGCCGGCGTTTTGATACGCTATGAAATGTCTCGATAAATAGAACAGTTTTTTCACGCAAGAAAATGCCCGCCCCCGGGACACGCACCGAGAATCGCCAGCACCCGAGCGCATTTCCGGCCCATCAAGCAGGGCTTCCCCTCAAAAAATTTCGGTTTTTTTAGCGATTTTCGACGCGTTTTCCGTCAAAACGTCATTTACATCCGTAATTCACGTTTTGACGACAAGACGTGCGATTTACATCGGTAGATCACGTTCCGGACCGTCCGGGGCGACATTTACAAATGTAAGACACGACCCGGACGATTTTAAAAACGTCAAAACGTGATTTTCATGGGCAATTCACGTTTTGACGGGCTGGAGCGTCATTTACATCGGTAAATCGCGAACTGCGCCGTCAGGTCTGGCATTTACATCGGTAAATCGCGAACTGCGCCGTCAGGTCTGGCATTTACATCGGTAAATCACGTTTTGACGGGCTGATTCATGAATTACAAACGTAAAACGCGTTTTTACCCGCAAATCAGTGTTGCCGGGTGCTCTAAAATGGTGTTCAGTAGTGCTCATCACTCATAAAAGCGCCAGCGGTGCTGTTCCGTTTGTTTCGTTACGAGAGAGCTGGCCAATACATGAGAATCGTCACCGCGATTCTTCAGTTGTTCGCGGTATTTATTTGGCCCGTTGTAACGAAGAAAAAAGGAACAGCCATGAGTCAGATGAGTACGCAAGTCGCCGCCCGCCGCGAGTGGGCACTGTTGGTCTGCAATGTGGGACGCGTGCATGGCCCGACGGCCACCACCAAACTCGCTGCCGAGCTGGATGGGCTGGAAGGTTTTGACGGTGCCCACACCTTGCCGTTTGTGCGGGCTTCATGCGCACTGCTGGAACGCGTCACCGAAGAAATGTGGGATGCCGAATACCACTATACCCAGGAACAGACCGAGGACATCGTTGCACGTGATGAGCGCGACGAAAGCTACGCCCAGGCGATGGCCGGCTACCTGGCCGTTCGCTCAAGCGTCAGCAATGTGCTGGGTAATCAGGGCTTGAAAATTTACGCAATCCCCACCCGTCAGCCCGAAAGCCCGGCAAAACTCATGGCTGCGATGCACAACACGGTTCAGTTGCTCGGCAAAAATCCTCGCCAAAAAAGCGATGGCCTTGGCAACACCTTTGATTCCGCACAGGCCAAGGCCGGGCTCGAAGCGCGGCTTGCTCCCCTCACCGCATCACTCGATTTGATGCGCACCGAAAACAAAGAAACCGAGCAGGCTATGCTGCGCCGCAATGCCACCGTTACCCGCTGGGAACGAATTTACCGCGGCTCGGCCAACATGCTCGTCGGCCTGTTCACCATGGCCGAAATGCCAGAACTTGCCGAGCGCGTACGCCCCACCATCCGCCGCTCCGCAGGCATTGTGACCCCCGGCGAAGACGAAGAAGAACTGGACACCAATGAACTGCCCGGCGACACGCAGCCTGTGGCGGATACCCCGGTAGTCGTTCCGGCCGAGGGCTAAGTCTACGAACCTCCCCTCTACTTTTGCGCTTAAAATGTGTGCGGGCTGGCGAATAAATATCCGCGCCAGCCCTTTTATTTTTTGGGCTCGCCCCCCCAAAAAAACGCTTTAAAAATTCACTAAAAAAACGGCTCCCCCGGGCCAACCTGCCTGAAGGTCAATAACCGTGCGTGTTTCAGAGACGTGAAGCAGGGCTTCCCTTCTGGAAAATATTTTTTTATTTTTTTTCAAATCGCGTTTTTTCACCATTATCAGCCCCCACAAAAAAATCTTGGCTTTTCATCAAACGATGATAATCGGTAACAGCCTTTAGCTGATTCACGACCGCTCATTGACTCTTCGCACCAGCCCCCTGATTAAAAAATGCCTGACCAGACACGTAAAGTTGAGCCCAGCTTCCCCTACGGAAGCGTTCGTTTTGAGGACGGCACCAAGGCCACACCCCCGGCCGACTGGGAACTATTGCCCCCCGGTGACGCAGGACTCACGCGCCGCGTAAAAGCGCTCGGGCCGAGCTGGACGGTGCAGGAAAAGAAAGGCCGCAAGTCGTTTTCGCACGGTGTGTGGGCGCCGGCCAAAAATATTTTGCAGGCCCGACAAGAAGTCGAAGAGAAACGTGCCGATCCGAAATACATCCGGCAAATGGAGCAGGCAAAGGACCGTCGCGAAGCAAAGCAGGAAGTCTATGTGGAGGATTTCAAGACTTCGATTCTCGAGTTTTTGAAATTTCATCCGATTCATCAGGGCTTTGCCGACCAGTTGGCGGACGCGGTCGCAGCGCACGCAACGCCGGTGGGAAGCGGTACGGTTGCGCGCACCGAACGCATTCCGATTGAGGAGCGCGCGTCCGCCGCGGTCATCGCCTGGATGCGTCATCAAACGACCGCGTACGACTCGATGAAAATCGAGCGCGTCAAGGGGCGCCGGCGAGAGGTGCGGGCGGAACTTGCGCAAAAATCGCGCACAATCTTGCAAGCCTATCGTAAGGGTGAGAGTATTCCGGCCACATGTCCGTTAAAAAAAGCACTGACGACGATCGTGCAGCCTCACGACCCTCTTCCGATAAACGATGAATAGGAGCAAAGAATGAAGGTTCCGGAAAACGCTGATTTTCAAACCAATTCGCAGGCAAATGTAGGCCGCAAACGCCAGTCCGAGATTTATGTCGGCGGCTTGAGCGGCCAGACGCTGAGCGTTCCGGTAGACTTTTGCGCGCTCGAAGCGCGCGCAAAAGAAGTCATGTCACCCGAAGCCTTTGCCTACGTTGCGGGCGGCGCTGGCATGGAAACCACGATGCGTGAAAACCGCCGGGCCTTTGATAAATGGCGCATCGTGCCGCGCATGCTCCGCGACGTTTCCGAGCGCGATACCTCCATAGAATTATTCGGTAAAAAACTGCCGACGCCTTTTCTGACTGCACCGGTTGGCGTGCTGGAAATGGCTCACGATGACGCGGACCTGGCCGTCGCGCGCGCATGTCGTGCGGAAGAAATCCCGATGATTTTTTCAAACCAGGCCTCCCACAGCATGGAAGACTGCGCGGCCGAGATGGGCCGCGCCGAACGCTGGTTTCAGTTGTACTGGAGCGCGTCCAACGATCTCGTGGAAAGCCTTGTGGCGCGCGCCGAAAACGCAGGTTGCTCGGCGATTGTCGTCACGCTCGACACGACCTTGTTGGGCTGGCGAACGCGCGACTTAGACCTTGCGTACCTGCCGTTTTTGCGTGGAAAAGGCATTGCGCAGTACACCTCAGATCCGGTGTTTCGCGCGCTGCTCAAACAAAAATCCAATGACCAGGAAATTGCGCCGGAGCGCACAATCAACCTCAACACGATTCGCGTGTTGTTGGAGCTGGCCGAGCGTTATCCCGACAAATTCTTGAAAAACCTGACGTCAGGCGAACCACTGGCGGCTGTTCGCAAATTCATCGGGATCTATTCGCGCCCGTCGCTCACGTGGGACGACCTGTCGTTTTTGCGCGAGCGCACACACCTGCCAATCTTATTGAAAGGTATTTTGCATCCCGACGACGCGCGATTGGCCGTCGACAAGGGCATGGACGGCATCGTCGTTTCCAACCACGGCGGCCGTCAGGTCGACGGCGCAATTGGCGCGCTCGATGCGCTGCCGGAAGTGGTCGATGCGATCGCAAACCAGATTCCGGTGTTGTTTGACAGCGGCGTTCGCACGGGCGCGGACGCGTTCAAGGCACTTGCGCTGGGCGCCCGCGCAGTCTGCATCGGCCGGCCCTATGTGTACGGTCTGGCGGCCGCCGGCCAACAAGGCGTGCAGGATGTTTTGCACAACTTTAAGGCCGACTTTGATCTGACGATGGGCCTTGCCGGATACCGCTCGATTGCCGAAATCGACCGCGTTGCCCTGCGAAAATCTACGTGATACAAGAACCGGTAATTTTGTTGAAGATTGATGGTTTTAGAATCCAAATTCATTGCACGTTGATTGCAAATAGCAACAGCTTTTCGCAGCCTTACTAAACCTTTCCGAACCCACGTCCCCTTTACGAACGGCCTTTGAACGCAGGCTTTTCGTCCGGAGTTTCTGCATGCGCAACTGCCCTAAATGCAACGGTCAATTCCCCGATAATGTTATGTTTTGTCCGGAGGACGGCTCCTCGTTGACCGCACGTGCCGCGAATAACACGCCGCCGGCCGCTCAACGTCGCAAGACCATTCCCCCGCTCAACTTGATGGGACGCCCGTTTTTTGGCGCATACCACATCACTAAACTGCTCGGCGAAGGCGGTATGGGCGCGGTGTATCTGGCCGAACAAAACTCGATCGACCAAAAGATCGCTATCAAAGTTTTGCAGACCCACGTGGCCGGAAGCGACGAAATCGTACAGCGTTTTCATCGCGAGGCGCGCGTCATCAGTATGCTGACGCACCCGAATATCATCCGCGTTTTCATCTTCGGACGCACCGAAGACGATCTGCTTTATCTGGCCATGGAATACGTCAACGGCCGCTCGTTGCGCGATGAGCTGGGCGGCAAGCCCATGGACGAAATGGCTGCCATCAAGATCATGAAACAACTCTGCAGCGGTCTGAGCGAAGCCCACGATCTGGGGATCGTCCACCGCGACCTGAAACCCGACAACGTATTGCTCACCGAGTTTCGCGGCGAGCCAAGTTTCGTAAAGATTCTGGACTTTGGGATTGCGAAGCTGAAAGAACCGGACGGCAAGCCACAAGAACAACTCACCCAGGCCGGCATTGTCTACGGCACGCCCGAATATCTCTCGCCAGAACAAGCCCAGGCGCACGAGCTCGATCAGCGCACCGATATTTATAGCCTCGGCGTCATGCTCTACGAATTGATCACCGGCAAGGTTCCATTTACCGCGCAAAGTCCGGTGCAGATCCTGACGATGCACGTCTTCAATCAGCCCAAGCCACCCAGCGAAGTTTTGCCGGGTAAGGTTTCGCCGGCCATGGAGCGCATTATATTGAAGGCCATGGCCAAAAAACCCGACGATCGCTACAACCAGGCGATGGATATGTTCGAAGATCTGGTGCGCCGCGAAATGGAACTGCTCAGTGAGCGCGGTCTCAATGCCCGCTCGAGCTACGTGCCGGGCATGGAATTGACCGGGATGTATTCCGCCAAGCAGGTCCGCGCGGCACTGGATGCAAGCCTGCAGATGCAAATGACCAATCCGGGACCGCCTAAAGCGCAGGCTGGCCGGCAGCAAATGCCCTCCAGCCCGATGAACTACCCGGAAAACGCCGCAACGCTGGCGACGCCGTCGATCGCCGGCCAGGCCGCGGCGCTGCCCATGCAGTGGCAAGATACGTCCGTTGCGGCATCCAATAAAACAACCAGTCGCGTCATTATTGGACTCATCGTCGTGGCCGTTTTCTTCCTGGTGAGCCTGCTCGGAATCATCGGATACATGCTGGTTACGCGCTGATTCCACCCCGTACGATCGATGCTGTAAGGAGTTCGTGTGCTGTTTGATCTCGAGAATGTTCAAAAGTTTTATGGCCAGTTTCAGGCCCTGAGTGGCATCACCCTCAAAATTGACAGCACAAGCGTGGGCTTGCTCGGACCCAATGGCGCCGGCAAATCCACGCTCATCAAAACGCTGCTGGGGCTGCTGACGATCTCCTCCGGATCTGCCGAAGTACTGGGCTACAGATTGCCGGAAGATGCCGATAAAATCCGTCGCGCCACGGGCTACATGCCCGAAAACGATTGCTATTTGCCCTACATGACCGCCGTGCAATACGTCGCCTTCAGCGGCCAGCTCTCCGGTATGCCGCGCAGCGAAGCGTTTCGCCGAGCACACGAAACCCTGTATTATGTAGGGCTTGGTGAGGCCCGGTATCGCAAACTTGCCGGGTTTTCGACCGGTATGAAACAACGCGTAAAGCTTGCGCAGGCGCTTGTACACGGCCCAAAACTGATTTTTCTCGACGAGCCCACCAACGGTCTTGACCCGAAAGGTCGCGACGAAATGCTCCAGCTCATCAACGACGTCAAAGCGCGCGGCGTCCACATCGTGTTGTCCAGCCATGTCTTGCTCGACGTCGAGGAAGTCTGCGACACCGTCATCATGCTCAACGCCGGCCAGCTTGTGCACGTCGGTCCGATAAGCGAACTCAAAAGTGGCGGCGATCTTGTGCTGGAAGTCGATACGCACAACGCAAACGAAACGCTCAAAAAACTACTCGAACAAAACGGATTTCGCGTTCAAGTCAACGGTCTTCGTCTAAAAGTTTATCTCGACGAAACCCACACCGACCAGGATGTGTTGCGCATCGCGGTGAACGCCGACATTCAGCTTCGCCACTTCATGCCGGGCGAACTCACGCTGGAAACTGCGTTTTTGGGAATGATTGGCCAGCACAATGCGCACGCAAATCACTCAAATTCTGCACCGTCTTCTCCCGAAAACTCACCGGCTCACGTGTGATCCTTTGACTATTTACCTACTTCACACCCGATAATTCCAGCCTATGGCAATTCACGACCAAAACTACGTTCGATACGACGGCCCACTGCGCGAAACCGGCGGCTGGTGGGTCATCACAACCATGACGCTGCAGCTCGCGCTGAGCTTTACGCGCACCAAAATCATGTTGCTGCTGCTCTGGATCATGTCGCTCATCATGGCCGTCGCAACCATGATCGAATACGCCGTGCGCGGTCAGGCAGCCCAGCTCACCGAACAGACGATTCCCGGTCCCGGACCGGCGCTGTTCTTTTTGCAGGCGACGTTTTTCTCGATCGCAATTCTATTTATCGCCGCCGGCTGCAGCGTCGTCAGCGATGATTTGCGCTATCGCACCTTCCAACTCTATTTTTCCCGCCCCCTGGCACGCTGGGAATACGGCCTCGGCAAATTCTTAGCCCTCTTCATCCTCGGCGCATCCGTCAGCGTGTTGCCGGCCCTCATTCTCGGGCCGCTACGCCTCGCGTTTTTCGCACGCACCGACTTTTTCAACGCCATGGCCGTGCAAACCAGCCTGACGTTTTTACTGACCACGATTTGTCTGGCCATGCTCTCCGCCATCGTCCTTGGTTTGAGCAGCCTGACCAGCCGCACCGGTTACGTGGTATTGTCGCTCATCGGCGTTTTACTCGTCCCGCTGATTTTGCATGCCATCGTCGCGATCGCAACCGGCGGCTCCGACCTTGCCAGACTCTGGAGTCTGCCCGGAAACTTCATGATGATTTCCGAAATGCTTCTCAATCCGGAAGTTCGCTCGGAGATGACCGTGCCCATCTGGGCGCCCATTCTCATACTTTTGACCGTCACAGGTGCTGCCATCGGCGCGCTCGTCCGCCGAATTTCACGTCTTGAAGGAGTGGCATGATGACGACGCAAACGCAAAAAAGAGCCGCACAGGCTGACCAAGATCTTTCGCAGCCAGAACCAGCCATTGCACATGTCGGCGGCGAAAAACTCGTCATCGCCACGCGTCGCCTTTCGCTCTGGTACGGCCAGGTAATCGGAATCAATAACATTTCGATCAATATCGGCCAGGGAATCATCGGCTTGCTCGGCCCAAACGGCGCCGGCAAATCGACGTTGATGAAAGTGCTCACTGGCCAGCTTCAGCCCTCAACCGGCGCGGTCAGTGTTTTCGGCGAACGCATCTGGAACAACGCCAGCATTTTTAGTCGCGTTGGTTTCGTGCCGGAACAAGATTCGTTTTATGAAGAAATGTCCGGCCGCCAGTTCGTCACCTACCTGACGCGCTTGCAAGGTTTTTCAAAAGCCGACGCCGGGCGCATGGCTGCTCAGGCCATCGAAACCGTCGATCTGACCGCAGATTGCGACCGAAAAATTCGCGAATACTCCAAAGGCATGCGCCAGCGCATCAAAATTGCCCAGGCGCTAGCCCACAATCCCGACCTGTTGTTCATGGACGAGCCGTTGAACGGCACAGATCCGGTCGGACGGCGACAGATCATCGAGCTCATCCAGAACCTTGGTCGCGAAGGCAAAACCGTCATCGTTTCCAGCCACATTCTGCATGAAGTCGAACAGATGACGAGCGATATTTTGCTCATCAACAAAGGCCGCGTCGTTGCCGATGGCAATATCTATCGGATCCGAAATCTGATCGATGAACACCCACACACGATCTTTATCGACTGCAGCGAACCCCGACGCCTGGCGGCCTTGCTGGCCGGTTTTGAAGATGTGGTGCGCGTCGAATTTACCGCGCCACCCAGACAAGAAGATGGCTCCACAACACCCGCCAATTCACAAGTTACCACGACTTTTTCGGTCGCCACGACCCATCCCGAAGCCTGTTACTTGCGCATTCCTAAGCTCGCGCTCGAAAACGGTATTTCGCTTCGTCGCATGACCAGTCCCGATAACAACTTGATGGCCGTCTTCAACTACCTCGTGCGCTGATTTTTACGACGTCAGAGATTTTATAACTATGCCTCAATCAATCGCCACGCAATCTACCCCGAACACACCCCGCAACCTGGGCGCAGCCGGGCTGCTCACAACGCTCATCGGCACCGAACTACGCCGATTGCTCACCGCCCGAAAAACGCTCATCTTGCTGGCCGTCCAACTTTTGCCGGCCATTTTTGCACTGGTGTACGTTTTATTTAAGGACATCGACGGCCTGACCATGTTCCGAAACACGGTCGAAACCGTCACGCTTCCTTTCTTGCTACCGCTGGCCGCGATTTTCTACGGCGGTCCGGTCATCGTCGACGAAATGGAAGGCCGCACGTTGACCTATCTGACACTTCGTCCGGTGCCAAAACCCGTGCTTTTCTTCGGAAAACTCATCGCCGGCACGATTTCTGCGCTGGCCGTGGTAATCATTCCACTCCTTTTATTGTTTATCGTCTGCCTTGCGACGTCGTCGGACTTCGCAGACGCCGCAGGAACACTTGGCGCACTGGTTGCCGCCTGCGCGCTTGGCGTTGTTACGTACACGTCCGTTTTCGCTCTGCTCGGCGTAATATTCGCCTCCAGCCTGCTGGCCGGCATCGTTTACTTTGTCGTTTCCGAGATGGTTCTCTCGCTTTTACCTGTGCTAGAACTGTTGAGTGTACGCTATTACCTGCGCACCATCGCAGGCTTTACCGCCACCGACCGCCTGGGAATTCTCGACCGCCTCGTGCTCGACGAACCCATCAAATTTCAGTGGTGGGTTGGCGTCGTCGTCACCCTGACCGTCATATCTTTAGCCACCATGATCGGCGCCTACGTGTTTCGCGAACGCCAGTATCACGTCTAAAAATCTTCCTAAGTGCTATTCCAAGGTTTCCAAAACATGCAAAGCCGTATCGTTTCTGCCCCCGCCTCGACCATCGAAGCAGATCTCCTCGTTGTTCCCGTCTCCAGCACCCATTTTTCCGCCAAAACTTCCGGAATTCTGGCCCCAATCGTCGAAGCCCTGGGCTACGATCTTTTTGATGAAGCCGCCGTCGAAGGCTTTGAAGGCAAAAAAGGCCAGTCGTTTCTACTCCGTGGCCTGACCCAGATCGGGTCGCGCCGCCTGTTATTGCTCGGTGTTGGCGACAACGAAAACCTGTCCAGCGGCGCGCTCCGCCAGGTCGGCGTCACCGCAGCCCGTCGTGCTCGCAAGTTTCGCTTCGAAAACGTCGCGCTCGCGCTGCCCGCCGAACTTCCCGAAAAACTCTCTGCACAAATCGCTGCCGGGCATTTGCTCGAAGGCTTTGAGCGCGGCACCTACCGCTTCGATCGCTACACAACACCGCGCGACGATGCGTTTCAAGGCGTGGTCAACCTCCAGATCGTTCTGCCTGGTGAGCAGGTAATCGGCGAGGCTTCGGCGAACGACGATGTTCTGTACAAGAGCCGTGTGCTTTCCAAAGCGATCACGCTGGCACGAAATCTTGTCAACGAACCGCCCGCCGTCATGACGCCCGAGCAAATGGCAATCTCCGCCGCGACTATCGCCAGAGAACACGGACTCGAAAACCGCTCGCTCAATCACGCACAACTCGTCGAGCGCGGATTCAATCTCATCTTAGCCGTCGGACAGGGCAGCGATAATCTGCCTGCACTCATCCACCTTGTATATCGTTCGGCCAACCTCGCGGCCGGCGAAAAGCCCGCGCGCCGCATCGCCCTGGTCGGAAAAGGAATCACCTTCGATACCGGCGGTTACAGCATCAAAAACAACATGCAGATCATGCACTCCGACATGGCCGGCGGCGCCGCTGTTTTAGGCGCGGCCCAGGCGCTCGCTCAAATCGCTCCGGCGAATCTTGAAATCCACTTTATCGTCCCAACCGCCGAAAACTCGATCAACGGCGTGGCCTTCAAACCGCAGGATATTATCCGAGGTTACGGCAACAAAACCGTCGAAATCCTCAACACCGACGCCGAAGGCCGCCTCGTTCTTGCCGACGCCATCGCCTACGCCCAGGAACACGACGTCGATACCATCGTCGACCTCGCCACACTGACCGGCTCGGCCGTCATGGCCCTTGGCGACCACACCGCAGCACTCTTCAGCTCCTGCGAAACACTGGCCGAAAACCTGCTCGCGGCCGCCAAAAACAGCGGCGAAGACATGTGGCGCATGCCGCTCATCGAGCGACTCGACAAAACCATCGACACGCCCGTAGCCGACATGAAAAACCTCGGACCTCGCGAAGCCGGCGCCATCACTGCCGCGCTGTTTTTGCGCCGCTGGGTAACCGTGCCGCACTGGGCACACCTCGATATCGCCGGTCCCGCCTACATGAGCAGCACCGACGACTTCTACGCACAGGGCGCAACCGGCTACGGCGTTGCAACACTCGTCGACTTTGTCTGCACACTTGTGTAAAGCATTCAATCTGCAAGCCTATTGCTCTACGTTGTGTCCATTTGTCCGTCCCACACCCTGAAAAGAGTTTTTAGACATGAGCCAGCAGCAAACTATTCCAGTCGTCGACCTTCGAGATTACACCCACGGCAACGAGTCTGTGCGCAATGCGTTTGTGCAAAAAATCGGCGACGCACTAAAAAGTTGCGGATTCGTTGCGATCGAAGGTCACGGTATCGACACCGATCTTCTCTATAAAAACTACGACCTTTTCAAAGAATTCTTCGCCCTGACCGACGAACAAAAACGCCAGTACGAACATATCGAAGGCGGTCGTCAGCGCGGTTACACGTCGTTTGGTGTTGAACACGCCAAAAACAGCAAAAAAGCCGACCTCAAAGAATTCTGGCACGTCGGACGCGAACTTCCCAAAGACCACCCGATCTACGGACGCATTCCAGCCAACGTCTGGCCCGAAGAAGTTCCTGCACTTCGTGAAAATGCGCTCGCCCTTTTCGATGCGATGGAAGCATCGGCCAGCGTTATGCTCAAAGCCATCTCACTTTATCTTGGAAAATCCGAAGATTTCCTTCCCAATATGATCAAGGACGGCAACAGCATCATCCGCGTAATTCGTTACCCGGTATGCGAGGGTTTCGACGAACCTGGCGTCATGCGCGCAGCCGAACATGAAGACATCAACCTCATTACACTGCTGCCCGAAGCGACCGAATCCGGCCTGGAACTGCTCAACAAAGACGGCACATGGCTGCCGATTCCCTCGCTGAAAGGCCAGGTAATTGTGGACTCCGGCGATATGCTCGCGCGCATCACCAACAACTTGTTGCCAGCCACAACCCATCGCGTCGTAAACCCACAGGGCGTTGCATCCGACCGATACTCCATGCCATTTTTCGTCCATCCGCATCCCGACCAGCTTCTCACCGTCCTCGAGAGCTGCCTTGCACCCGGCGGGGAAGTCACGACGCCCGCGATTACGGCGGAGGAGTTTCTTTTTGAGCGTCTGCGCGAGATTGGACTGAAATAAGAAGTTCTGTACAATACGTCTTTCTACTCAATTGTCGTCTGATTCGACACTCGGAGCTTCCCATGCAAACATCTACGATGAATCCACGAAACAGCCGATTTCCCGGCAGTTTTATAATTCTTTCCTTACTACTCGTCGGCCTGGTTTCTGCACCGCTGCTTGGTTGCAAAAACAAAAAAATCGACAAAATGCCCGACACCGAAAGCGCACGCGTTGAGCAAATGACCTCGCAGATCCCGGCAACTGCCGACGTCGTGTTCATCGCCGGCGATCTTGCCAAAACGCGTGTTGAGTTGAACAACCTCCACAACCGCGTTGGCCAGCTTTTGCCGGTTGCGCGATTGGTCCAACAGCAGGTTCAAAACGACCTGGGAATCAACATCCTCAGCGAGGAAGGCTGGACCCAGGCCGGTATCAACGCAAAGGGCGGATTCACCGTCGCAATTTTGCAAAACCGCCCGGTTTTGCTCACGTATGTTGAAGATCGCCAGGCCTTCGAGTCCAATGTTCTTGAACGTGCCCGAAAAACGATGAAAATCGAAGCGCCCGTTCAGTCCGAGAAAATCTCTGAGCAAACCGTTAAATTCGCATCACAAGACCCCGGCCTGGATATCGCCTGGTTCTACAACGGCAAGCTGGCCGTCGTTGCTCTGCCTGCATTCAAAAACACGGACGCACTGCAAAACGGCACCGCACTCGTCGTCGCCTCGCAACTGCTCGGTCTCGAAAAGAAAAGCTCCGTGCAAGCAAGCGAATCCTATCAACGCTTTCACAAAGCGTTGGGCAGCGAATCCACGATCAGCGCCTATTTCAACACAGAAGCGCTGCTGAATTCCAAAGCGCTCGAAAGCTCTCAAAAAGATCTGCGCGACGGCGCTGCAGCCACGCTCGAATGGAGCAAAAACAATGCGCGCGGATTCGGACTGGCAATTGCCACCAAAGCCGACCAGGTTCAGCTCAAGCTATTTGTCGATCCGACCGAAGAATTCGCCAAAGCTGCTGCACTGGCCACCAAACCAGCCGCCAAGTCTGATTGGGAAAACTTTGCCACCGAGAATACGTTGCTCGGCATTCGTAGCTCGGTTGATTTCCAGCAGCTCTGGAAAGGATACCTGGCCAGCCTCTCCGACCAACAACGCCGTTCAC